>CAZNYB010000001.1:0-121658 GCA_964577155.1 uncultured Thermomicrobiales bacterium
TTGATGTTGTGGTGCTGACCGGTACCTGTTTTGCCAGTGCCTCAACGACTTCATCAACCTGATCGTCGGTCATTTCCGGGAATATCGGTAGATGCAGCATCCGCTTTGAAATTTCTTCCGAAGTCGGAAATGCGCCTTCGGTATAGCCCAGATGAGCGTAGGCTGGTTCCAGGTGTAACGGTGGCGCGTAGTAGATCTGCGTATCGATGCCCGATTTCGCCAGACTCTCTCGCACGGTATCACGGTGTTCCAGGAGGATCGTGTAGGCGCGGTAGACATGGCGCACGTTCGGCGCTTCATGGGGCGTCTCAAGATCAAGGTGTTTCAGTTGTTCTGTATAGCGGTTGGCGATCCGGCGGCGGGCTGCGATCCGGGTCTCAATAGTCGGCAACTTTGCCTGAAGGATGGCCGCCTGAAGTGCATCGAGCCGTTCGTTGTAGCCTTCGACCAGCCGGCGTTTGATCGCAATTGGGGTCCGATCGCCGGTTTTGCGGGGTGGATGTTGCTCGTGCCCGTAATCGCCGTATAGTCGAACCTTTGCAGCAAGGTCTTCGATGCTTGTGACAACGATGCCGCCGTCACCGTATGCGCCGAGGATCTTTGTCGGTGAAAAGCTGAAACAGCCAAGATTGCCAATCGAACCAACTTTTTGCCCGTTGTATTCAGCGCCTGCGGCCAGACAGGCATCTTCTACGACCAGGAGATTGTGCCTCCGGGCAATATCCATGATCGGATCCATATCCGCCGGGTGGCCGAAGAGGTGGACCGGGATGATTGCTTTTGTTTGGGCAGTGATCCTTTCCTCGATCAATGCGGGATCGATGTTCTGTGTTTTCCGGTCAACATCCACCCAGACGATAGTTGCGCCGAGGTGGCTGACGACCATCGTGGTTGCGATGTCGGAATTCGGCACGGTGATAACTTCGTCGCCAGGGTTTAACTCGATGGCTACCAGCGCCAGCTGCAGCGCCGAGGTGCCTGAGCCAGTTCCGACGCCGAAGTTCACTCCGCAGTAGCTCGCATATTCCTGCTCAAACAAAGCAACCTCGGATCCACCCTGGAACTGGCCGCTCTCAACAACACGCTGTATCGCCGCGTCAATCTCCGGTTTTAGCGCGGCATATTCAAGTTTGAGATCAGACATTGGAACCGGCATGATGCCCTCCTGCTGTTTTCGGATGAATGCGGAACGGTTCCTGAAAGTAGCACGAATAATCAGTGTTGACGACATGTCGCATTCGATTGACAATCAACCGGCGGCAAACTACGAGCGACGGGAGCGAAACACATGAACCCAGCACTGCTTGAATCCCTTGAGTGGCGTAATATTGGACCTCACCGTGGCGGAAGAGTGGTGGCGGTTACTGGTCACCCGACTGATAAGGCAACGTTCTATTTTGGCGCCTGCGCTGGCGGAGTCTTCAAGACTACAAGCGGTGGCGCGTACTGGGAAAACGTCTCTGACGGGTTCTTCAGGACCGCCGCGATAGGCGCGATCGCGCTGTCGCAATCTGATCCGAATGTCATTTATGCCGGCACGGGCGAGACATCAATTCGTGGCAATGTTTCCCACGGGGACGGTATCTACAAGTCGACCGACGCCGGACGAACCTGGCGCAACGTCGGGCTCGAGCAGACCAGGCACATTGGCGACATTGTGATACACCCCACTGATCCGGATACCGTCTGGGTCGCCGCTCTGGGTCGTGCATTTGGCACGAATGAAGAACGCGGTGTCTTCAAGACGACCGATGGCGGAAACAGCTGGAACAAAGTGCTCTACGTTGGCGATCGGGCTGGATGCACCGACATTGCCATGGAACCTGGCAACCCACGCATTCTCTACGCCAACATCTGGCAGGCGCGACGCTACCCGTACAAACTGGAGAGCGGCGGACCGGACTCCGGTATCTGGCGCTCGTTCGACGGTGGTGAGAGCTGGGAGGAGATATCCGATCACCCTGGTCTGCCGGAAGGCGTTCTTGGCAAGATCGGGCTGGCCGCTTCACCCGCCCGTCCCGGGCGTGTCTGGGCGCTAATCGAAGCCGAAGACGGTGCGCTGTTCCGGTCGGACGATTTTGGCGATACCTGGACGCGGTTGAGCGAAGACCCGGATCTCCGGCGTCGTGCTTTCTACTATATGCATGTTTATGCCGACCCGCAGGATGCCGAAACCGTCTGGGTGCTCAATATGATGCTGAAAAAATCGATTGACGGCGGCGCGACGTTTCATCCGGTCCCTATTCCACACGGAGACAACCACGACCTCTGGATCGACCCTGAAGACACCAACCGGATGATCGAAGGCAACGATGGCGGGGCTTGCGTAACCTACAATGGCGCGAAATCCTGGTCGACGCTTCTCAACCAGCCGACGGCGCAGTTCTATCACGTGACTACTGACAACCAGGTTCCCTACCGCTTGTATGGTTCGCAACAGGACAACTGGGCGATCAGCGTCCCGAGTATTGGATTCGATGGCGCCATTACCTGGCGGGACTGGACCGGCCCAGGCGGTGGCGAGAGCGGCTATATCGCCGTTCAACCGGACCCACCGCACATCATATTCGGCGGGGCGGTTGGCAACGGACCCGGGCCTGGCAAGCTCATCGCCTATGACGCACGCACCGGCCACCATCGTGAGGTCGCTATCTGGCCCGAAGATCACGGCTTTGGCGAGGGCGCCTGGAAGCACAAATACCGCTTTCAGTGGACGTTTCCAATCGAGTTTTCACCTCATGACTCGAATACTCTCTACGCCTGTTCCAACCACGTGCACCGTTCGACTGATCTGGGGATGAGCTGGGAGGTCATAAGCCCGGATCTTTCACAGGCTGACGAATCGATGCTACAGTCCTCCGGAGGTCCGATTACCCAGGACAATAGTGGAGTCGAGATCTACGGCACTATCTTCGCGTTCCAGGAATCGCCGCACAGGCCGGGATTATTCTGGGCTGGCACAGACGACGGCTTGATTCATATCTCCTATGATAGTGGTCAGACTTGGGAGAACATCACGCCGCCGGAATCGCTCCTGCCCGGCTGGTCGCTAATTTCGATTATTGACCTGTCGGCGCACAGTGAATCCACCGCCTATGTTGCCGCAACCCGCTACAAACACGATGACACCACACCGTACCTGCTCAAAACCGACGACTTTGGAACATCCTGGAAGCTCATCACTGACGGCCTGCCGGAGGATGATTTCACCAGGGTTGTTCGGGAAGACCCTGGCTGTCAGGGTTTGCTGTACGCTGGCACTGAGACGGGACTGTATATCTCTTTTGACGATGGGGATAGCTGGCAGTCATTTCAAGGAAACCTGCCGGTTGCGCCGGTCCACGATCTGGTGATCAAGAACACCGACCTCGTCGTCGCCAGCCATGGCCGGTCTTTCTGGATACTGGACGACATAACACCGCTCCACCAGCTGATGAGCGACGACCAGGAAACAGAAGCGAAGTTGTTCCAGCCCCGCCCTACGTTCCGCTTCCGGTACAACCAGTTCATCGACTCGCGGGTTGATGACTACACCGGTTACCGGATGGCTGGCCCGGTGACGGTCGCTTACAACATTGAAAAAAGCCCGTCTGGCGCGGTAACCCAGTCGTTCCTGGATGCCGGGAAGAATCCGCCGGATGGCGTGATCGTGCACTTCTATCTTGCCGATGAAACTGAAGATGAAGTGCGACTTACCTTCCTGCGTCAGGACGGCACAAGGATCAGGACATTCAGTTCAACGAGCGAAACATCATCGAACAAGCTTGAGATCCGGAGTGGCGCGAATCGTTTCATCTGGGATATGAGGGAACAGCCAGAGACGCCTGAAGATGAGGCCAGTGAACCGGATATGTTCGCGGCGTTCATGCAGACGAATCTGGGGCCGAAGGTCGTTCCTGGTTCATACCAGGTCCAGCTGGCGGTCGGCGAGTGGGTCTTCACCCATACGTTTGAGATTCTGGCTGACCCACGTGTGGCGGCAACCCTGGCTGATCTCCAGGCTCAGTACGATCTGTTGCTGCGTATTCGTGACAAAGTGTCTGAGATAAATGTGACGCTGAACGATCTGCGCCGCCGTCGGAAACAGGTCAATGACATTGTTGGCCTGGTCGAGTTGTCTGAGGGTGATCCCCAGATGATCGAACTGGCCCGGTCAATCGTCGAAAAATATGACGACGTCGAAGGAGACTTCCTGAATCTGCAGGGCGCAAGCCCGTTGGGATTCCCAAATCAGCTCCGCGAGAAACTGGTGAGCCTGGTGCGCTTTGTCGACAGCGCCGATGCCGCCCCGACGCAGCAGTCCATGGAAGTATTCGATGTGCTGGCGGATCAGGTTGATGAACGGATTAGCTGGATCGACGAAACCATCGCTCCGGAGATCGAGATGCTCAGTCAATCGGTCAAGGACATACAGCTAGATCCAATTGTTTAAGGTACGGTGGCAGCTCGGATTGAAGGTATCTACGGAGGAAATGCATGGATCCAAGACTACTTGAGTCGTTGAAGTGGCGCAGTATCGGTCCGCACCGGGGTGGCAGAGTGATTACTGTCGCCGGTCACCCGACCGAGAAAGCGACCTTCTACTTTGGCGCCTGCGCTGGCGGTGTCTGGAAGACGACGAACGGCGGTTCCCACTGGCGCAACATTAGCGATGGCTTCTTTCAGACGTCCGCTATCGGAGCGCTGGCAATTGCCCCATCCGACCCGAACGTTATCTATGCTGGAACCGGCGAGGTGACGATTCGCAGCAATGTCTCGCATGGTGACGGTGTCTACCGATCCACCGATGGCGGACGAACCTGGCGCAATATGGGTCTGGCAGAAACTCGCCACATCGGCGACATCATCGTTCACCCGGACGATGCCAATACGGTCTATGTCGCGGCGTTCGGCGACGCCTTCAGCACAAATCCCGAGCGTGGTGTCTACCGCTCCACTGACGGTGGTGAAAGCTGGGAGCTGGTGCTCTTCAAGAGCGACCGGGCCGGGGCGGTTGACCTGGCAATGGATCTCACGAACCCGCGCATTCTCTTCGCTTCGATCTATCAGGCGCGCCGCTACCCGCACTCCATCGAGAGCGGTGGGGAAGATAGCGGTCTCTGGCGTTCCTTCGATGGCGGCGAGAGCTGGGAGGAGATAACCCGGAACAGTGCATTACCCCAGGGCGTGATCGGCAAGATCGGCATTGCCACGTCACCGGCAAGACCGGGTCGGATCTGGGCGGTCGTCGAAGCCGAGGACGGCGCTACCTTCCGCTCGGATGACTATGGCGATACCTGGATCCGGCTGGCCGAGGATTCAGCGCTGCGTCGCCGGCCGTTCTACTACATGCACCTGATCGCTGATCCGAGCGACCCGGACACGGTCTGGAATATGAACCTGAGTTGCTGGAAGTCGATTGACGGCGGCGCAACCTTTTCGACGATCGATACACCTCACGGCGACAACCACGCGCTCTGGATCGATCCTGAAGATTCCGATCGGATGATCCAGGGGAACGACGGTGGCGCCAATGTCTCCTTCGACGGCGGTCGCACCTGGTCGACAATTCTCAACCAGCCTACGGCGCAGTTCTACCATGTCATCGCCGACGATCAAGTTCCCTATAATGTCTATGGCTCACAACAGGACAACTGGGCGATGCGACTGCCGAGCATCAGCTTTGAAGGCGCAATCACCTGGAAAGACTACGTCGAACCAGGCGGCGGGGAATCGGGACATATCGCTGTCAAGCCGACGCCTCCCTACACCGTCTACGGCGGTGGAATCGGAACTGGTCCTGGCGATGGCCGGTTGCTGGCCTGGAACCCGGATACCCGGCAGATCCGCAATGTCACCGTCTGGCCGGAGACGTTTGGCTACGGCGCTCACCGGCAGAAGTACCGCTTTCACTGGACCTTCCCGACTGAGGTATCGCCACATAATCCTGAAGCGGTCTATGTCTGCTCACAGTTCGTTCACCGTTCAACCGACGAAGGAGCAAGCTGGGAGATTATCAGTCCGGATCTGACCCGCAACGATCCGACCAAGCTGGAAGGATCTGGCGGACCGATTACGCCGGAACGCGGTGCCGCGGAGATGTACTGCACGATCTTTGCCTTCAAGGAATCGCCACACCGGCAAGGGTTGTTCTGGGCTGGTAGCGATGATGGGCTGGTGCATATCTCCCGCGACGGCGGCGCTAACTGGACCAACATCACCCCACCGGATATGCCGGAGTGGGGCAAGGTCTCGATTCTCGAACTCTCGGCGTTCGACGAAGGCACCGCCTACCTGGCAGTCATCCGCTATATGCTCGGCGACCGGACTCCGTATATCTTCAAGACAAGTGATTTTGGCGAGACCTGGGAATCAATCGGCAGCGGAATACCCGACGGTGAATTTGTGCGGGTGGTCCGGGAGGACCCGAACCGGCAGGGGTTGCTCTACGCCGGCACAGAAACCGGTCTGTACATCTCCTTCGATGATGGCGGATCGTGGCAGCGATTTCAGGGTAATCTGCCGGTCTGCCCGATTCACGATATCGTCGTCAAAGACACCGATCTCATCGCCGGAACCCATGGCCGCTCGTTCTGGATTCTGGATGACCTGACACCTCTGCACCAGATGGCCGACGACATCGCCGCTGAGTCGATGCACCTCTTTGCGCCAAGAGATACCGTTCGCTTCAAACTCTACGGCCGCATGTTTGACCGCAAAGAACCGAAGCCAGCTACCAACTACCAGATGATTGGACCCGTCACGGTTGCGTTGGATCCGGTGAAGACGCCAATGGGAACCTACGAGCCAGCCTACCTTGACGCGGGGGCTAACCCGCCTGATGGAGTGATCGTCCACTACTGGTTGGCTGAATCTCCATCTGGTGAGGTTTCATTGACCTTCCTCGACAACGATGGACATGCGATCCGAACCGTTACCAGTGCTCAGGAGCAAGCGCCGCGCGTTCCTGCCAAAGCCGGAGCAAACCGTTTCGTCTGGGACATGCGCTACGATCAGGCTGTGGCCTGGACCGGCGGCAACGATGGGCTGGCTGACAATCTGCCGCCGAAGGCAACGCCAGGTCCGTATCAGGTCCAGCTTGACGTAGATGGAACTTCACAGACGCAGTCGTTTGCGATTCTTCCGGACCCGAGACTGTCGGTTACCCAGGCGGATCTGGAATCTCAGCGTGATCTCAAGCTAGCTATGCGCAACAGGATCTCCGAGATCCACGAAGCTGCCAACAGCATCGCCGCAGTTACCTCACAGATTGACCAGTGGCTTGACCGGGCCGGTACCTCGGACGAAGTCCGTGATGCCGGCGTTGCCTTGCGTGAGAAAATGGCGGAGATCGAAGGCGTTTTAGTGCAAACCGACCCTGATGGACGAAAACGTGGTCCGCAGCCGATGGCGAACCGGCTCATCACGATGTCGACCATGCTCGACGAAGGAGACTATGCGCCGACGGCACAAATGGATGAAGCTTTTGCCGTCGTCTCCGAAAAAACCGGTAAGCAACTGGATGCCCTGCAAACGCTAATCAACGAAGATCTAGCGGCGTTCAACGAACTGGTAGCCGGGAGCGATCAGCCGCCGATTGGCTAGGAGATATTGATGCATTGCCGGAAGTTCGAATGAACGAAATTCGCAAATCCTGATGTGCAATTTTGTGATATAAGATTCCCGACCCGATGCGAAATCAGACCCTGCGAGCTATACCGTAGAGCCGTAGAAAGGTAAGAAGGGTGAGCGACAACAAAAACATTCTCATCATGGCCGGCTACCAGGCGATCGAGCCAGCTACCAAGGACTTCGACCAGCTGGTGCAACTGGTCAAGGACAAAACCATCAAAACTGATGGCATGATTCTCGTGCAGCACGACGAGGACGACAACGTATCCATTCGTGAAACTGGCGATCACCGAGGCCGCAAGGGCGCTGGTTGGGGTGGTGGCGTTGGCCTGCTTGTTGGTCTTGCTGCCCCACCGCTACTGGCCTCGGTCGCCGTTGGCGCGGCCGGTGGCGCGCTCATCGGCAAGTTCGTCGACCACCGGGTAGAGAGCGGCATCGAGCAGGGTATCGGCGATAAGCTCAAGCCTGGCACGGCTGCCATCCTGGCCATCGTTCGCGAAGAGGATCGCCTGGCTGCTGAGCAGGCCATGGCGCAGTCACCGGCCAAGTCGGTGGCCGAGGTCGATGATGGACTCAAATCCGCCGTCGAAGAAGCGGCTGGGAAGTTCAATCCAGACCGCACCAAATTGCCAATACCCGACCGGAGCTTTGGCGGGACGATGGGACATGATCTCGGAACCTCGGTCGGTGACTGGACCATCGTCCCGGGTCCGCAGCCGCCGGATGGCGCGCCGAACGTGCTCGTTGTCCTGATTGACGACGCCGGTTTCGGCGGTCCCGACACCTTCGGTGGCGGCATCTCAACACCGAACCTCACCCGCGTCGAGCAGATGGGTGTGAAGTACAACCGGTTCCACGTAACGGCAGTTTGCTCGCCAACAAGAGCCGCCCTGCTAACTGGACGTAACCACCACCGTGTTGGCATGGGTACGATTGCTGAATTGCCGGGACCATACCCGGGCTATACTGGAATGCGACCGCGCAGCTGTACTGCATTGCCACGCATCCTGAAAGAGAATGGCTACATTACCGCTGGTTTTGGCAAGTGGCATCTGACTCCGGGCAGTCAGATGGGCGCGGCCGGACCGATGGATCACTGGCCTATGTCGTGGGGCTTCGATCACTGGTATGGATTTCTCACCGGAGCTGCCGGCCAGTACGATCCCATCATCACGCTGGACAACACGACGATCGGGGTACCCGAAGGGAAGAATGGCGAACTCTATTACTTCCCGGACGACATCACCGATAAATCCATTGAATGGCTGCATGCCGTTCGGGCGCAAGATGCCCAAAAGCCCTGGATGATGTACTACTCAACCGGCTGTAGCCACGCTCCACACCATGTCTTCAAAGATTGGGCAGACAAGTACAAGGGCAAGTTCGATCAGGGCTGGGACAACTACCGCGAGGAGACGCTGGAGCGCCAGAAGCAGCTCGGCATCGTTCCGCAGGACACCGAGCTGACCGAGCGACCCGACCTCTTCCCGGCCTGGGACTCGCTCTCTGACGCGCAGCAGCAACTCTATGCCCGCCAGATGGAGGTGTTCGCCGGCTACTCCGAGAACGCCGACTGGAACGTTGGCCGGCTACTCGACGCCATCGACGAAATGGGCGACCTGGACAATACCCTTGTAGTCTACATCTGGGGTGATAATGGTTCGAGTATGGAGGGGACGCTCACCGGCTCCTTCAACGAGACGACGTTCTTCAACGGCATCGTTCTCGAGGCTGATGAACAACTCAAGCTGATCGAGAAATTCGGTGGCATCGAGGCGCTTGGCGGTTTCCACACCGCGCCGCACTTCGCCGCCGCCTGGGCCTGGGCCAACAATGCGCCGTTCCAGTGGGGCAAGCAGATGGCAAGCCACCTCGGTGGAACCCGTAATCCGATGATCGTTGCCTGGCCGGACAAAATCAGCCCCGACGCGACGGTTCGCAGCCAGTTTACCCACTGTATAGATGTCGCCCCGACCGTGCTGGAGCTGGTTGGGATTCCAGAGCCGACCCAGGTCGATGGTATCGATCAGGAGCCGATGGATGGCACCAGCTTCGCCTACACTTTGGACGACGCAACGGCCGACGAGCAGCACACCGTTCAGTACTTCGAGATGCTTGGCAGCCGGGCGATGTACAAAGATGGCTGGTGGGCTTGCGCCAAGCTGGACAAGATCCCCTGGGACTTCAGCCAGGAGACGATGCAGCGATTCGCGCCTGGCGCCTGGGATCCAGAGCAAGACCCCTGGGAACTCTACTACTTGCCGGATGATTTCTCGCAGGCGAACGATCTGGCTGCCGAGCATCCCGATAAGCTTGCCGAACTGAAAGAGCTATTCTGGCAGGAAGCTGAACGAAATCGAGTTCTTCCGTTGCTTGCAGCATTTTCAGTATGGCTGGGTGATCTGCCGCCAACACCAAATATTTCACGATTTAACTACGCTGGCGATGTTCAGAACGTGCAGACGACGATGATCCCGCGCATCTACGGCCAGTCCTATGCCATTGAGGCGGACATCAATGTCCCGGATGGCGGGGCAGAAGGGGTTCTCGTTGCATTCGCCGATTTCATCGGCGGCTTCGCTCTCTGGGTCGATGACAAAGGCATGCTGAACCACACTTATCAGTATCTCGGCGTGGACACCTATAAACAGACGTCAACCAAACCAGTCCCAACCGGCGACGTCACAGTGAAAATGCTCTTCGAGATCGACGAGCCAAAGCCCGGCTCTGGCGGAAAAGTGACACTCTGGGCAGGTGACGAACAGATCGGTGACGGCAAACTCGACAACACCGTTTCCCTGCTCTACACAACGTACGCTGGGATGGATATCGGTCGTGATAACGGTGGTGTCGTTGATCTGGCTTACGAAGACAAGGCGCCGTACGCCTTCACCGGCACGGTAAAGAACGTCGTCTTCGATCTGAAGCCAGAGCATCATGAACACGGCCAGGAACTTCATGCCGCCGCGCAGCAGGCTGCCGTTGTGGCAGGGATTCACGGTTAGCATTAAGTAGATTATCCGGGTGGTGGAGTGTCCTCTCCACCGCCCGGATCCAGCTCGATCGCAACTCGCCTCTGAATCTCCAGGAGTAGTAACTGGGTGAATACTCCGGCTGTTGATGCTCAAGAATCCGGAATGAGGTCTTCGCAGCGGACCGTTGCCCTGCAATCGGCTGCGCTAGTCGGGATGCAGGAGCGCGCTACGAAGCTACTGGAGCAGGGTCGCCAGCTCTACCCGCTTGTCCTGGGTGAATCCGACCTGCCGACGCCGAGGCACATCGTCGAGGCTGGGCAACGAGCGTTGGCTGATGGGTATACCCGATATCCGCCAGGGTTGGGGTATCCCGAACTGCGAGAAGCGATTGCCCGGAAGGTGCAATACGAGAATCAGTTTTCAATCGATTCGGCAACTCAGGTGTTTGTGACGAACGGTAGCGGACTCGGTATCTACCTGGCGCTCATCTGTATGACTGATCCCGGCGATGAGGTCATGGTCAGCGGTCCGACCTATGGACCATTCCTCGATGCCATCGAGCTGGCCGGCGCTAAACCAGTGTTTGCGCGCCAATACGCGGATTCAACCGGGCAGTTGCGCTGGGATCCGGAGATCCTGGCATCAGTTGTCTCCAGACGCAGCAAAGCCATCATGATCAACACACCGTCCGCGCCGACCGGCACGGTGATGGCTGCGGAAGAACTTACCATGCTGGGTAGGTTTGCCATTGACCATGATCTGGGGATCATCTCGGACGAGGTGTTCGAGCACCTGCTCTTCGACGATCGCCAACACCTGAGCATCGCGGCGCTGGACTCCGGGTTTGCCCGGCGAACCGTTACCGTCTTCAGCTTTTCGAAGAGCTACGCGATGACCGGTTGGCGGCTTGGCTACAACGTTGGCCCGGCATCACTGATAGCGGCTATGGAACGCGCTTCGCTGGCTTTTGGCCGTCCGGCGGCAGCCTTCACCCAGATTGCTGGTATTCAGGCATTGCTCGGTCCGCAGGACTTCATACCTTTAATGGTTCGGCACTACACCCAACGCCGAAACCTCATCGACGCCGAACTGGCTTCACTTCCAAACGTCGGCCGGGTGACGCCCGAGGGTTCGTTCTACTATTTTCTGGACTTCTCCGCGTACGGAAACGACAGCCGGGAAATTGCGGAAGAGTTGCTGGAACGCTCCGGCGTGATCCTGACACCTGGAACCTTTTACGGTCCAGCCGGGCAGGGCTGGCTGCGGCTTTCCTTCGCCGGCGACGAGCAAACGATCTTGAGCGGCCTCGAACAGTTGCGAGTTGCTCTCGAATCCTGGCAATGAATCGTTCACCTCTTTCGTCTGATTTGCCCCTACACGCCAATTCTCGGGAGTTCTGATTGATCTATCAGCTCGTTGAACGCGGCAATCTCCTGATCTTGCACTTCCGCAAAACGCTGAATCTGCTCGTCAACCTGGTCGGAGAGATCTTCAAACACAGCGTATGACTGAGCTGTCGGCTGTCCTTCAGCGCTGGCGACAACCCCGGCAAGTCCGGCCAGCTGTGCAGTCAGACGTCCGGGGAAGTGGAGGGTATCCTGTAGCGCGCTGGCTTTGTACTGGATCAGCGCGCCTTCAATATCCAGCAGCATTTCTGTCAGGCTGGTTGCTGCCGCTTCGATATCTTCGCCTGTGTCGCGCTGCTGCCAGCCCTCGATCTGCCCGCGCAAGACGCGGAGGTCGGTGATGGTTTGGTTTGCCGCGGAGAGCTTGTCCCGTATCGCCATCAGCAGATCGAACTGTGCCTGGTACTCTCCGGCTGTCGTGGACGTTCTCGGATCGGCCTGGATCTCAAAGGTAGTTGTCGAATCTTGACTACCGGTTTCAAGTCGAGCTTGATAAGTACCCGGCACCGCGACCGGACCTTCGGCCAGCGAACCACCTCGTCGTGCTGACGGATCACCGCCTTTGATCTGGTCTGCGCCGGGATAGCGCATGTTCCAGCGGAAGCGGTTGGCTCCGGCTTGACTCGAAACGACCGGGTTGCCGTTCGCTGCCTCCGGGTCACTGGAGTATGTTCGTACGACATCTCCAGCACCGTCGAGGATGGTCAGTGACACGGTATTGCTGGCATCTTCCGGCAACCAGTAGTGCAACACGACACCATCTTCGAGGTTGTTGCCGGCGTCGATGAAGAATCGCTCGGAGGTGCCGTCTTCGTTCTCCCAGTACATATAGGTCTGCATCATTCCGCCGACGAAGTGGTAGTTTTTGCCCGGCAGAGGCGGGTGAGGTCCAAAGTCGGTCGTTGGCGGCATCCGGTACGTCACGCCCGGCTGGAAGAGTTTGGCTGTAGTGCTGGCTTCAGGTGAGAGTTGCCGCAGGATGCTGAAATCGTCGAGGATCCAGAACGAGCGTCCGTGTGTGCCGACCACCAGATCGTTGCCATGGATGACGAAGTCATGAATCGGCACCACCGGCAGGTTGAGCAGCAGTGAATGCCAGCTGTCGCCATCATTGAACGAGACATACATGCCCCGTTCGGTACCGCAAAAGAGCAAACCATCTTTCTCCGGATCTGCCCGAATCACCCGTGTGAAATCGTCAACGGGAATCCCCTCGGTAATCGATTGCCAGGTGCCGCCAAAGTCATCGGTTCTGAAGAGATACGGGCTGTCATCGTGGCTCTTGTAGCGGGTTGCGGCGACGTAAGCTGTGCCTGTCCTGTGTGGCGAGGCTTCGATGATCGATATGAGCGCCCACTCGGGCAACTGGTCCGGTCCCGGCGTCACATTGTCCCAGTTTTCCCCGTTGTCCCGGCTGACCCAGATCAGCCCGTCGTCGCTGCCGGACCAGAGCGTACCGGCTTCGACCGGAGATTCGGCGAAGGCGGAAATCGTTGCATAGGTCTCCGCGCCAGTATTGTCGCCGGTGATCGGACCCCCGGATCGCACCATTGTCTCCGGGTCTGCCCGGGTGAGGTCCGGGCTGGCCTGCTCCCAACTCTGTCCTTCGTCCTCAGACCTCCAGAGATTGTTGCCGCCCTGATAGAGCACCTGTGAATTGTGTGGCGACAGGTGAATCGGAGATGTCCACTGAAAGCGATATTTGAGGTCTTCAGCCGCCCGGCCAACGTTTGGGTCAGGCCAGACGGAGATGTTTTTAATGAGGCCGGTTGAAACATCGTACCGAGTGATTCTGCCAGTCTGCGCGCCAGCGTAGATGATGTCCGGGTTCTCAGGATCGACGGCGATGTAGCCGCTCTCTCCACCACCGACAACCCTCCACTCAGGGGTGACGATAGCCACGTAGTCCGAGCGACTGGGCACGCTCATTGTCGTGTTGTCCTGCTGTGCGCCGTAGACGCGGTACGGGAATCGGGTGTCCGTCGTCACGTGGTAGAACTCGGCGGTTGCCTGGTTATACATCGTGGACCACGAACCACCACCATTGAAGGTGACCAGCGCGCCGCCGTCGTTGCCGAGTATCTGGTTGTCCGAATCCTGGGGATTGATCCAGAGATCGTGGTTATCGCCGTGCGGGGCTTGAACGACTTGAAATGTTTTGCCAGCGTCAATCGATTTCCAGTGCCGCTGGTTCAACACCCAGACGGTGTCCGCATCCTGGGGATCAGCATAGATGTGATGGTAGTACCAGGCTCGTTGACGGAGATTCCGATCCTCACTGCCTCGCGTCCAGGTATCACCGTAGTCGTCGCTGCGAAATACCGCTCCGTCGTCTGCTTCGACGATGGCGTAGATTCTCCCCGGTCTCGCCGGTGAAGGAGCGATGTTGATCTTGCCAAGCATGCCGTCCGGCATGCCGGTGTTATGACTGATATTCTCCCAGGAGTCGCCGCCATCGAAAGAACGCCAGATGCCGCTGCCTTCACCGCCGCTAGAAAGGTAGTACGGTCCACGATCGGCTTCCCAGGTTGCGGCAAAGACAATACGCGGATTGGTGGGATCAATCCGGACATCAATCGCTCCGGCGTTGTCGCTGACATGGAGCGCGTTCTCCCAGGTCTCACCGCCATCGGTGGACCGGTACAATCCACGCTCCTCATTTGGTCCCCAAACGTGACCGAAGGCTGCAACGTAGACGGTGTTCGGGTCCTTGGGGTGTATCGCGATTTCACCGATATTCTGTGTGTCCACGAGCCCCAGATGATGCCAGGAGCGGCCTGTGTCGGTCGATCGATAGACCCCGTCGCCACGAGAAACATTGCCGCGAATAGTTGCTTCGCCCATGCCGGCGTAGATGACATTGGGATCCGATGGGGCAACCTGCAATGCTCCAACCGAGGCATATTTGAAATAGCCGTCGGAGACGTTCATCCAGCTCGTGCCCGCATCGTCCGTTTTCCAGACACCGCCTCCTGTTGATCCAAAGTAATAGGTGTTGCGGCCGCCGGGCACGCCGGAAACGGCGACGACTCTTCCTCCCCGGTGAGGACCGATGGAGCGATAGCGCAGGGCTTGATAGGCTGACTGGTCACTACTCATTGGCTGTTGCTACCCTCTCCCGTTCCTGATCGCGAAGCACTCTGCGAAGGATTTTCCCGGAAGCTGCTTTCGGGATAACGTCGACGAATTCGACCATTCTGATGCGTTTTTGCGGGGAGACCTGTTCAGCCACGTAGGCCATGATCTCTTCTTGAGAGATCTCGTCCGCCAGGACGCAATAGGCTTTCGGCACTTCGCCATGTTCGTCCGAGGGGCTACCAATAACTGCGGCGTCGGCTATCTTTGGATGCGCGGTCAGGATGCCTTCCAGCTCGGCAGGCGCAACTTGATAGGCGTTGTATTTAATGAGCTCTTTCAGCCGGTCGGTGATATAGAGGAACCCGTCCTGGTCAATTCGCCCGATGTCGCCAGTCCGCAGCCAGCCATCATCGGTAATGGTTTCGGCGGTTGCCTGTGGCTGGTTGAGGTATCCCTTCATCACCTGAGGTCCACGGACCCAGAGTTCGCCTTCTTCATTTGCTCCCAGCGGCGCCAGCGTGTCGATATCGACGATCATGCATTCGGTATTCGGGATGGCTGGTCCTACGGAGCCGACGTTTGAGACATTGTCCGGCATCAAGTGGGTGACCGGGCTGAGTTCGGTCATGCCGTAGGCTTGCTTCACCGGGACGTTCAGCCGCTTGCTGGCCGTCTGCGCGGTCGCAACGCCAATCGGCGCGGCTGCCGACAACACAACCTGCAGGTGGGAAAGATCGTAATTGTCAACGATCGGGTGGTGAGCGAGACCGAGGACAATTGGCGGCACCAGATAGGCTCGCGTTACTTTGTAATCCTGAAGAATACGCAGGAAATGCTCCATATCGAATCGTGGCATGGTCACCACACAGGCGCCTTGATAAATCGAGAGATGCAAGAAAATCATCATGCCGTAGATGTGGTAAAGCGGCAGGATGCCGACCAGGACGTCTTCTTCACGAAAGGGTTCGGCAACGATCGTCTGACTGGTATTGCAAACAAGATTCCGGTGGGTGAGCATAACTCCTTTCGGGAGGCCGGTGGTGCCACTCGAATATGGCAGCACGGCGACGTCGTCTCCGGAAATGTCTACCTCCGGTGGATCGTTGTTAGACTCCAGATCCGTAAATGGCGTTGCCCCTTCAGTTTCTCCAAACACGAATATTTCTTCAACTCTGGTTCCCTTAGCAGCCACAATGGAAATCTCAACGAACAGGGGATCGGTGATCAGGAATCTGGCGTTGGCGTCAATCAGCTGGTGGTTGAGTTCGGATGCCGTATAGAGCGGGTTAGCCGTGGTGACAATGCCGCCGAGCTTCAATGCTGCGAAGTAGGCAATCGGCCACTCGATTCGGTTCGGGCTGAAAATACAAACAACATCCCCTTTGCCGAATCCTCGCTCCGAGAGGCCGGCAGCTGTGCGATCAATACGGTTCGCAAGGTCTACATAGGACAGCCTTTCGCCTGTCATTCCGTCGATGAAGGCGGGTTTTTCACCTCGTGAGCGGACCTTCTCCAGAATAAATTCTGGCTGTGAAACCTCTGGAAAGGTGATGTCCTGGTAGGGACTCTGAACGATCACGGTTCCTCCTTTGCCTGCAAAGAATATACCCGCTGTCTGGCTGCGATTTTCAAACGCACACTACTGCAACGAACCAGCGAACGTCAAATACATTGACGATGGTTGAAACATTCCGAACGCGTTCGTTGACGGCAAGAACAGGCACAACATGTTTGCCGGTGAGGGTGGTATCGGTTTGATGACTGAACATACGTCTGCGGAAATCACCTATATCCAATGATGTCGAGATCGTGAACCGGAATGAGTGATCTCCTCGATGTCTGATTGCTGAAAACCAGGCATGATAGTCATATCGAAAGATCTGGCACAACGGAGTGCCAGATTTCAGGCCAGAGGAGGCAATGATGACACAGCAGGAACTGCGAACCGGCAAAGCAGTGTTGGAGCCGGTGTCAGGCGGTCAGATCCACATCGGCGGCCATGGTCAGGGGTGGAACGACTGGATGGGACGCCAGGCATACAAATATCGAATCGCGTCGAAAAAAGGCAGAACCCAACCCGAATAAGATCAGATTACGAAGTTACTCACGCAATGGAGCGTGGCAATAGACACTGGAGGTCGCTTGAATGAATGTGAACTTTGCGCCAACCATCACGCAGGCTGCCTCCGGAATACTCAACGGGGAGAGTGCGGTGGTGAATGATTCCTGCGAATGTGGCTGGCAAGGCAACACGAACCAAAGGCGGCTTGTCTTTAGCGCTACCGATGGTTGGAGCGCAGCCTGCCCGGTATGCGGCAGGCTCATTGATCTCTCCGAATGCACCGATTCCTACCGTCTTCAATATTTTCAGGGTATGGCTCGGGATCAAGGACCGATCTCCCTTTACGCTGCGGTCAGGAATTGAGTCAGCAGTCCTGCCCGCAAGATGTGGGATTCTGGAGTTGATCTAAACAACCAAGTGGCTACAATGGCATAGACAAGAAGAGATTTCGACATGACACAACAGCTATTAAAGGAGCCGACTCGTCGTTCTACCGGTGTTGCCGCTAATGATCTGGAAACAGGAGTCAAGCGAGTTTCAGATATCGATGAAAATGCACCGTCAGTAAATCCTCCGGAAAGGGTGGTCGATCCTTTCGGGGTATCTCAGCCTGGCCCTAACCGCGTCCCGGTATCGGCCATGAATGATCGCCGCATTGTGACGATCTTGTTTTGTGATGTCACTGGTTCAACTGCCATGGCAGGTCAGCTCGATCCCGAAGATTGGGCCGAGGTGATGGGCCAGACATTTGATTACCTGATCAGACCAGTTGAGCAGTATGGCGGAACCGTTGCCCGTTTAATGGGCGATGCCATTCTTGCGTTCTTTGGCGCTCCTCGCGCACGCGAAGACGATCCGAGACGCGCGGTGCTTGCCGGACTGGAGATCCTCGAAGGCATCAAACCATTCCGTGAGGAAGTGAACCGCCTGTACGGGATGGATTTCAACGTCCGGGTCGGAATCAATACCGGGCTGGTCATTCTCGGTGAGTTTGGTTCCGAACAGGCGTATGAGTACACGGCAATGGGTGATGCCATTAATCTTGCCGCGCGAATGGAACAGACTGCCGCCCCGGGAACCCTTCAGATCGCAACTGGCACCTATAAGCTGGTAGCGCCGTACTTCGAGACTGTTCCGCTCGGTGAGATTCCGGTCAAAGGGAGAGATGAGCCTGAGGCAATCTATCAGGTTACCAGGCCACGGCATGAACCTCTCCGACCAAAGGGAGTCTCCGGACACGCTACGTCAATGGTTGGCAGGGACGCAGAGTTTGGCACTCTACAACAGACACTTGACAACCTCGAAAAGGGGCAAGGTCAGATCGTCTATCTGGTCGGTGAAGCCGGAATGGGGAAATCGAGGCTCATCGAAGAGCTGAAATTTGAGTGGAATCGGCGTCAGAGCCAGGAAGACGCAGCTTCGTCGGTCTGGGTTGAAAATCAGATCAATCTCTATGAAGCGCTTCAGCCATATGGTGCTTTTCAGCAGCGTATCCGCAAAGTGTTGCAAGTCAGCGCCGATGACCAGCCAGAGACTATTCGATTGAAAATTGCGGCAATGGTGGACGCCTTGCCAGTGAAACAGCCGCAGCGAACAGCGTCAGCCATGAATCTGCTCCTTGGAGTTGCTGATCAAAATGATCAGATGATGGCAAATATGGAAGGCGAGGAGTTTCGTCGCGAGATCTACTCACTTATGCTGGATGCGCTCCGAAACTGGAATCCTGGCGGTCCGACTATCTACGTCGTTGATGACTGGCATTGGACTGACCAGCAATCGGCTGAGTTACTTGCTCATGTTGTACAGCTCGTTGATGAGATCCCGATACTGTTCCTTATAGCGTTGCGTCCGGAAACGGAAAACCCGGTCTGGGAAATCGCTCAGCAGATCAAATCTCAATACGCACATCGTCACACCGAGATCACGCTGGCTCCGCTTTCCAAAACCGCGAGCGATCTCATGTTGGCGGAGATGTTGAATGATCCCTCCCTGACCAGTGAGATTCAGCATCTTGTCACCGATCGTGCAGACGGCAACCCGCTCTTTTTGGAAGAGATCCTTCGTTCGCTGGTCGATCAGCAGGTGCTGAAGTTGTCTGACGATCTGTCCGGCAGACTCACACTTGGTTCTGATGTCGTGTTGGCTCAGGCGTCAGTCCCGGAAAGTCTGCAGGCGCTCCTTCTTGAGCGGATAGATCGACTCTCCTCGGAGGCGCGGCAGGTCTTACAACAAGCGTCGGTTATAGGCCGAACATTTTCACCGCGTATTTTGGAGGAGATAACAGAAGATCCAGACCAGCTTGAGAATATTTTGCAGGATCTCTGTGCTGCCGAACTGGTTTCAGAAGCCGGACACGGCTATGAGACAGCATATGCCTTCCGGCACGCGCTAGTCTGGGAGACTGCATACCGGACGATATTGCGTCGTCAACGCTCGCAATATCACCGTCAGGTGGCTGAGGTTCTTGAAAAAATGTATTCCGGACGGCTGGAAGAGCAGGCCAAAACGATTGGGAATCACTACCGGCTGGCTCGCGATGAACGCGGGATCGAATGGTTAATGAAAGCGGCGGAGCGTGCCCACACATTTCATGCCGCCGGTGTGGTGATAGAAGATACGAGCCAGGTGTTCGAGCTAGCCAGCGAGCTTTCTATTCCTGTTCCAGCCAGAATGTATTTGTTGCGGGGACAGGCGTTTGAAGCTACGGGAGATCCCGAGCAAGCGCGAGAGGATTACCATCTGGCGCTTGAGTATGCCCGGCTCGACCATGAAGCCATGGTCGAGTGGCAAGCGGTCGTCAACCTGGGCATGATCTGGATGCAGAGTGACTATTCACAGACCGGGGCATATTTTGAACAGGCGCTGGATCTGGCTCGCCGAATTGGTGACGAATCAATAGTTGCCCGGAGTATGAACCGGCTTGGCAACTGGCATACAAACATAGAGCAACCGGATCAAGCTGTGCAACTGCACCAGCAAGCCCTGGCGGTGTTCTTTCGGCTCGGCGACCAGCCCGGGTTAGCTGATACCTACGATCAGCTCGGGATGGCCAACCTCATTGGCGGGTATCACGAAACTGCGGCAAATGCGCTCGAATGCGCCGTCCGAATCTGGCGGACGCTGAACGACCAGGTTGGATTGGCGACGAGTCTCGGAACATTGACAATGACTATCGGAAGTTTTGATAGTCTCGGGACAGCTCCCGCGTCAAGTTCATCATCGGACTGGTTGAGTTTCGGTGAGGAAGCGCTGAATATCGCAAACGAGATCGACTGGCGACCGGGGCAAGCGATGGCCAGATTTATGCTGGCCTACGTACTCGGCCGGCACGGCAGTTTCGAAGCGGCTGCTCACCACTCTCGAGAAGCATTGTCAATCGCTCAAGAAATCGGGCACCTTCAGTGGACGATCGCCGCTATGAGCGCCCTGGGATCAGTGTTGTATGACCTGGGACAGTACGAAGAAGCCAATCAGTACTTTAGTGATGCCCTTGTCGATGCGCATCGCATAGGATCCCGTTACTGGCAGGGAGCAATTTCAGCTTCGCTAGCGGCAACTCAAATGAGGCTAGGGCACTATTCGTTTGCGGAGAAAACGCTCAGACCGATTCTCAAGGAAAATGCCTCATTGCGGGCGATAGGTCCACGAGTTTGCCGGTATCGTCGGGCCGAACTTCATCTGCTGCAAGGCGAACCTGCTGATGCGCTAGCAATCGCTGAACTCCTATCCATATCACAGGAGCCGGGAGTCAGCCGCAATCCGGACGTTTCACTTTTGCGCGGCATTGCGTTGGCGGCTCTTGATCGCTATGATGAGTCATTGGCCGAAATCCAAAAAGCGATCCAGGACTATGGCTACTTTGGACTGCTTCCAGATTGTCTGAGAGCGCATCTGGCACTGGCTTCAGTTCTTGACGAACTTGAACGCTCGAGTGAAGCTGACCAGCAACGATCAGAAGCGAGCGAGATCGCGGCAACCCTGGCTGAAAATATAGCGGACCCGGATCTACGGCAGCAGTATATCGATGGCTCAACCCATCGATGTCACTTTTTGCGGTAATGTCTGGCAACAGGCGCAACCTGAGCTGCTGAACAGTACCGCTATTGACTCACAACATCCTTGACGCTTTCCCGTTACTGATCCATGCTCTGCAGCGGTGAGGTTGTTGCTCATCCATCGCGGGAAGGAGCCTGGATGTCAACGATTCACGGATGGTTTCAGGTCGAACAGTTTGCGGGTGGAATAATCCAGATCGGTGAACCAGGCCACTATGAGAATGTGAAGTCCTGGCTCGTCGAAGGCAAAACACACGTCGCGCTGATTGACACTGGCATGGGTGTGAGCGGACGATATCAACTGGTGGAGTCGCTCACTGACAGGCAGCCGTTGGTACTGATCTCTCACGGTCACTTTGATCATATCGGATCAGCTCACTTCTACCCTCGGATCCTGGTGCACGAACTTGAATCCGATAAACTCCGAGCAGGGTACCCCAACCAGCGGTATCGTCCCTGGTTTGCCCGGGAATACATGCGAGAGATCCCACTACCAGAAGGGTTCGATCCATTGACGGCTGAGATCCCGCCAGTCGAGCCATCGGGATACTTGAACGATGGCGATCTGGTCGACCTCGGCGGGATTCAACTTGAAGCTTTGCATACCCCTGGCCATACGCCTGGAAGTATGGCGTTCTTTGACCGGTCGAATGGAGCGCTGTTCCCTTCCGATGCTATCGGGCACTGTTCGTTGCTGGTCCACCGGGAAGAGTGTGATCCAGTCGGGTATCGAGATACCCTGCAAAGACTGGCGACGCTGGCTGATTCGACCGATCAAGTGTTCGTTCCGCACGAGAAGTCACCACTTGGTCCTCAGGATCTGGTTGATATTCATGACGCGTATGAGGAAGTATGGGCGGGAACGAAGCCGGTGAGCAGGAAACGGCCAGATGCTGACATCTATGAATTTCCGGAATTTTCTTTCTGGCTGCCGCCGGATTGGAACAGTGAAAGGTAAATAGATTTGACCGTGCAAACGAACCACGGCTGGTTTGATGTCCAGGAAGTGGAACCTGATGTCATCATGATCGCCGAACCTGGCCACTTTCAAAATGTTAAATCCTATCTCGTCAAAGGAACCGAGCGCGTCGCGGTGTTGGATACTGGAATGGGAATCGGCGACTTTTACTCAGTTGCTGCGGCGCAATCCGATCTTGAACCGGTCGTTTTGCTCTCGCACGCGCACTTTGATCATATCGGACACGCCTACAAGTTCGAGCAGATTCTGGTTCACCCCGCCGAAGCCGGCAGCCTTCGAGCCGGCTACTCCAATCAGCAGTATCAACCGCACCTGCAGCCGGGCCAGTTCAGAGGTGTGCCGCTGCCGGACGCATTCGATCCAGCGAACGCGAACATCCCGCCAGCTGAACCGACCGGGGAACTGCATGAAGGAGATGTCATTGATCTCGGTGGTCGATCGCTTGAGGTATTCCATACTCCAGGCCATTCGCCAGGAGGCATCACCCTGATCGATCGCAGCGCCAGGCTCATGTTTCCGGGAGATGCGGTCTACGAAGCGCCGATGTATGCCCGTCTTTCAGGTAGCGATCCTGTAGCCTACCGCGACACTTTTCGCAAACTCGTCATGCTGCTGCCGCTGGTGGACCGTATCTACACCTCTCATGACCGCGTCCCGCTCTCGCCGGGTGATCTGCGGTCGTACCATGAAGCCTTCGAGGAAGTGTGGGCCGGTCGGCCACCAGACAGACAACGCCCTGACCGCGACGAATATGATTTTGGCGTCTTTTCGTTCTATCTGCCTCCAAATTGGAGTCCTCGTCAGCAGAAGGAGCGTCACCGTTGACCACTCACGGCTGGTTTGATGTGTCCACCATTGGTCCCGGCGTCACCATGATCGCGGAACCGGGACACGAAGAAGATGTCAAGTCCTACCTCATTGAGGGGTCCCGAGATGTCGCCGTACTCGACACTGGCATGGGCGTTGGCGATTTTCGCGGGTTGGTCGATTCCCTGTCTGACAGAAATCCGGTTGTGTTGCAGTCGCACGCACACTGGGACCATATCGGAGACAGCTCGAGGTTCGAACGGGTCTATGTTCACCCTGCCGAAGAGACGCATCTCGCAGAAACGTACCCAAATGAAGATCTGCGTCCCTGGTTTTCGAGTGAGAAGCTTCGCGGTATCCCCTTTCCAGATGAGTTTGACCTGAACACAGCGTCAATAGCTGGCACACGGGCGGCTGGATACCTCAATCATGGCGACCGGATCGATCTTGGAGACCGCACGGTAGAGATCTACCACACCCCCGGTCATTCTCCGGGCGGCATCTCCATTCTGGACCGCAGCGCGAGGTTGCTCTTTCCTGGGGATGCGGTCAATATCGGACCGATCTACCTCTTTAGCGTTCAACAAGCGGACCTGAAAGCCTACCGGAACACAATCGCTCTGCTGGCCGAACTTTCCGCAGAAGTCGACCTGATTTACCCGTCACACTATCAGGTGCCGATGAATCCAGAGCAGGTGGTCGCCGTTCGTGACGCATTCGAAGAAGTGCTGGACGGACGCCAACCCGATGCTGTGCTGACTGACCGTGAAGTGTTTGATTACGGATGGTTTGTGTTCTGGATCGCTCCTGGTGCGCGACAACAGTTTCAACGAGAGGATTAGCGACCCATGACGGCAGGCAGCTACGAATTCGTCCAGGTCGACGTCTTCACCGACCGTCAATTTGCCGGGAATCCGCTAGCGGTGTTCCTTGATGGCAGGGGCCTGTCTGATGATGAGATGCAGGCTATTGCGAAGGAGATGAATCTTTCTGAAACAACGTTTGTTTTTCCTCCGGACAACCCTTCACATACTGCAAAAGTTCGGATCTTTACGATTGCACATGAGCTGCCATTCGCCGGGCATCCGGTGATCGGCACATCCTGGGTGCTGGCGACGCTCGGACGAGTGCCGGATGGCGGTTCGGCTCTGACGTTAGAACTCAAAAAAGGACCGATCTCAGTTCGTCTGGAGGGTGATGCTCAAGCGCCGGAGTTTCTCTGGATGGACCAGGGTGTAGCCAGTTTCGGCGAGGAGCTTAAAAACCGGGAAGGGTATGCGGCTGCTCTCGGGCTGACCACTGATGATCTGCTGCCTGGCGCGCCTGTCCAGATCGGATCAACCGGGATCGAGTTTCGCTACGTGCCACTGAAAAACCGGCAGACCGTTGACCGGGTCGTGTTTGATCCGGTTGCGATGGATGAGCTCGCCACCGGGGCTCATGCGGGTTTACAGGCGTTCTTTTTCTTCGCGCCGGATGGGGAAAATCGCGTTTACTCGCGGATGGCAGGATTGCAGGCTGGGATGATGTTTGAGGATCCTGCCACTGGCAGCGCAAATGGGCCGCTCGGCGCGTACCTGGTGAAGGAAGGCCTGGCCACTGGAGACGACATTGTCAGTATTGTGAGTGAGCAAGGAACGAAGATGGGACGGCAGAGTTTTATTCATCTCCGCGTCGAACAGACGGATGGCGTCCCGGGTCGTATCGAGGTCGGCGGGTCGGTCGTGCGCGTGTTTGAGGGTACACTCAGGATCGACAGATGACAGTATCACCAACCATTGCCGAACAGATGGCAGCTTTTTCAACTGAACTCAACTGGCGACAAATTCCAGATTCTGTGCGCCATGCCGCGGTTCGACATCTGGCCGATACATTGGCCTGTGCTATCGCAGCCGCCGCTGAACCTGATGCAGAAGCGATTGAGATTAGCCGGAAGTACGCGCTTCGGGGGATTGCGCGGCCGGAAGCGACGATTATCGGATCTTTGATTCAGACCGAGGTGCGCTCCGCATCGTTTGTAAACTGCACGATGGCACGCTACATTGATGCAAACGACATCTATCTCTCGAAACGCGATGGCGGACACTTCTCGGATGCAATCCCGGCCGTTCTTGCCATGGCGGAGATGACCGTGGCAACTGGTCAGGCTCTTCTCGAAGCCATCGTCGTTGCCTACGAAATTCAGGCTGTGCTGGCTGAGAGTTATCGATGGATGACACGAGGCTTTCATTCGGTGTCCCAAGTAACGGTCGGCGTCGCCGCCGCGGTGGCCAGGTTGCTCGGTCTTGATTCGGATCGGACAACTCATGCGATCAATCTGGCGATGACCTCCGGGTTGATTCTGCAGAGCTGGCTAAAACCTTCCGAATCAGTCCCGGCTATCAAAAGCGGATCGGCCGGGTTGACCGCCGAACGAGGCATCCTCTGTGCTGAGCTGGCCGCGGATGGAATCACAGGTCCGCCCGATGCCATTGAGACGCTCTTTGACCTGCTTCCTTCCGACAGTGACCCTGAGCCAGTTCGCTGGCTAGGTAAGCGCTGGACAACAAACCGGAACGCCATCAAACCGGTGCCAGCTCAGATCTACACCCAGGCTGTTATCCAGTGTGCCGAGCACCTCTATCAGGATGGGTTGCGATTGGACCAGGTCGCGTCAATTACTGTGCGATCGAACGATGGAGCCTGCGGCAGAGTGCAAGGGGCACCCGAGGCGTTTACCCCGCAAACCCGGGAGAGCGCCGACCATTCGACTCCTTTCGTCGTCGCGATGACCTTGCGCGATGGTCCAATGAGCCCGGCCACGTATGATGGGCGTCCCTGGTTGATTCCAGAGCTGCGTGAAGCGATGGCACGAATGGAACTCATTATCGACGATGCGTGGCAACGCAACATGGTCGAAGATGGCGTGTTGGGAGCGGAGATGATCGCAATTGACATGGCAGGTAAGCGTTACGAAGCGGTGGTGGACCAGTTCACCGGCCACCCCGACCGGCCGCTCAGCGATTTGCAGCTCGTTGACAAACTGGAGAAGTTCCTTGCCAGACCGCATATTCAAAGCCAGGGCGCCGGGTCCAGGCTGTTTGACGCATGCCTCGCCGTGGAGCACGCTTCTTCGATAGCTGATCTTGTCATGGCTTGTCAGATCACTCCGCCTGGCGATACCGGTTGAGCCAGGCGATCATCTGTTCAAGCAGAACAGGTCCTTGATCGGTAGTGAAAATCGCCTGCGCGTGCGCCGATCCCGGCAGTAGCAAAAGCTCGTTCTGATCTCCCGGCGCATCAGCTACCATGCGCTCGGCTGCTGCGGCCGAACCGGTATCCCCTTCACTCGAAGCGAACAGTTTTGGGAATTCACCGAGGCTTGAGGCATCGCCGGAGCCTGCCAGAACCATGAGCTGCCTGACACCACCAGGATTCGATTGAGCCGCTGAAAAGACCGGGGCTGTGCCTGCGCTCGCGCCGACAAGTGCAACCTGCGAGATGCCGTGTTCATCTTGCAGATAGGACATCGCCGCGAGAATATCGTCGCCGCTGCGGGCTTTGAGTGAGACAACGACCATGCCCTCGGCGCTGATCTGTTCCGCCTGTTCTGTCCAGCTGGCGGCGTCGTAAATCGCGCCTGGTGCGAGGACAACCCCGTCTTTGCCAGATCCCCAGACGAGCGCATCAATCCCTGCGATAGAAATGCTGCTGGCTTCCATACTGGTAGAAGGCTCGGTCACGGCAGAGGCCGGTTCTGATGTTGTGGCGTTGTTGGCACAGGCAACCACGCAAACTGATAAACCTACAATCGCGGTGACAAGTTTCATAGCGGTAAACGATACTATCCTTCAAGATCAGGAATCGCTGAGTTCACTGAACTAGCGATTGTACACGGCATCGATCTCAACTCTGGTAGGCTGGACTGGATCGGGGAACAATCAGTATCTCGTTGACGAATAGCAGTGCTCTTCGCTCAGGATCAATTTGATGGCCACGTTGCATATCGTCTGTGGATTGCCATGTTCGGGTAAAACGATGCTCGCCAGAAAACTGGAGTCCGAACATCGTGCTGTTCGATTGTGCCCTGATGAGTGGATTCAGGCAATATTGCCGGCGAACTACTCAACCGACGAACTCGACAGGTTGAGAGATCCTGTTGAAGCGGTCCAGTGGACAGTAACCGAGCGGTTGCTTAGCCTGGACGTGGATGTCATTCTCGAGTGGGGATTCTGGGTGAGAAACGAGCGCGAAAACTTGAGAGACCGGGCAAGAGGCCTTGGGGCAACCGTGAAGCTCCACTATCTGGATGTGCCGTTATCAGAACTGCTGAGCAGACTCGAACGCCGGAACAAACAGCTGCCGGATGGTTCATTCTATGTATCCCCTGATGACCTTGTGTTGTGGCGCCGTTTGTTTCAGGCGCCGGACCAGACAGAAATCGCCTCCTATGATTGATCAGGAGTAAGGGTTGGAATGCCAAAGCTAAAAGCTGGATTTATTGCGGCAGGCATTGTCGGAGGTGTCGGGCTGGCGGTTGGCATGCGGAGGTGGCGCTCCAGCAACCGGCTCACGATTCGCCGGTCGCCACAGCTCACTGATGCCGTCAGCATATCTCGAAACGAGCTGGGCATCCCGCACGTCAAGGCAGCGAACCAGCAGGATGCATTGTTTGCGCTCGGGTATGCCGTAGCGGAGGATCGCTTGATTCAGATGCATTACATTCGTCGCCTGGCTGCCGGGAGGCTGAGCGAAATAGCTGGACCGGAGATGCTGGAGTCGGACAAACTCATGCGGCTGGTGGGCATGGAACGCATTTCCCGAAACCTCGTCCAGACACTGGATTCAGAAACCCTTCAGCTGCTGGAAGCCTATGCCGCCGGTGTCAATTGCTACATGGAAAACCTGCGACGACCGCTCGAAGCTCGACTGGCCGGCTTTGAACTGGAACTATGGAAACCGGCGGATAGCCTGCTCCTGATGCGCTTGCTCGGCTGGGGACTTGGTGGAAACGATCTGGCAGATCTGGTTGCCCGCCGTATGCGTTCTATCATTGGTGACCGGTGGGTTGATGCCATCTTCGGCGGGAGCATCCCGGATCAGCCACCGATAGCACGGGAATTTGGACGGTCCGGAACAACCACCCCGCAAACAGCGAATCTGCTGGCGCTGTTCCCGTCACATGGCGCGAGCAATACCTGGGCTGTGTCATCTGAACGCTCGATAACTGGCGCACCGCTGCTTGCAAATGATCCGCATCTGGAGTTGACGAACCCGGCTGTCTGGGTAGAGGCGACGATTGAAACGCCTCAGCAGACAGTGTCAGGGGTGACCATTCCCGGGTTTCCGGGGATCACCATCGGGCGTTCAGACCACCTGGCATGGGGCATTACCGCCGGAATGATCGCGCAGAAGTATTTTTATCATGAGGAATTCGTTAACGGTGAACAGTGGGTCCGGTCAGACGACGGACCCGTCGCTATACAATATCGCGATGAAGTCATTCTGGTTAAAGGCGCAGCCCCCGAGATCCTGCGTGTTCGATCCACGCCGCGAGGACCGTTGATCTCCGATCTCTACCCCGAGTTGTCAGATGAACCGGTCAGCATGCACTGGACCGGGGCTGAAGTGAGTAATGAGTTCAAGCTGTTCTTCGCCGTCAATACGGCATCATCAGTGAGCGACCTGATCGAAATGCGGGATGCTGTCGACTACGCTATTCCGACGATCAATACCTCACTGGCAGACGATGAAGGCAACATCGCGATGCTGAGTTTCGGCCGCTACCCGATACGGCGACAGCACTTCGGCACCTTGCCAATTAGCGAGTTTCCACCGGAATACATCGCTCCTGCAGAGCTTCCGTATGAGTTAAATCCGGATCGGGGGTGGATTGCCTGTGCGAACAACACCGTCGTTGACACCGACTACCCCTATCCGATATGCGGCCACTGGGATCCAGGGTTTCGGTATCAGCGGATCACTCAGGAGTTAGAATCGAGAGACAAGCACTCCGTTGCTGAGATGCGAAAGTTACAACTCGACCAGTATTCGATTCGCGCCTCCGTCCAGGTTCCTCATCTTCTTGATCTGATACAGGACAACGCGTCAGATTGGGCGGTCAACGATCTGCTCGACTGGGATTTCCAGATGACGGCTGGCAGCCGGGCGGCGCTGCTCTTTCATGTCTTCGACCGATTCTGGACCAACTCCGTCTTCAGCGCCCATATCCCTGACTGGCTCGTGGACCGGCTTGAAGACATCGCCTACGCCGGCAGCATTGGCGGGTTGTTTGCTGACCGTGTGCTACAGGGAGCAATTCCGGATTGGATGCCTGACGATGTGCGGTTTCAGACAGCCAATCAGGCGTTTTCGGATGCAATAGGCTGGATAGCTGACCGTCTGGGTGATGATCCAGCTTCCTGGACCTGGGGCGACCTCCACCAGTTGATATTTGTTCATCCGTTGGGAACAGTTGGGGGACCGCAGCGTAGGCTGGTGAATCCAGGTCCATTTGCCGTGGGCGGAGATACGACGACGGTGTGCCCGTTTCCCTGGCGAACCGCGACGCCGTTTAATGTCTATGCCGGACCGTCGATGCGGTTTGTCACCGACATGCGAAGCCCTGACCAAAGCTGGATGACGAACACGCTCGGGCAGAGCGGTTATCCGCTGAGCCGGCACTTTAGCGACCAGGTTCAAGACTACCTTGTCGGCAGGATGCACCGGATCTGGCCGGAACAAAACGGAAAGAAACCAACGGTGAGACTGGAGCCTTCCCGCGGTGAGCCGGAAAGCAGCGGATTATCCTCCAGCCGGTGATGCCGGTTGGTGTGATTTTGCGATCTTCACGAGATCAATGGCATTGGCGGGAGCGTTGGCGTTATAGGCCGGATCGTAGAGGTGGCATTTCACCATGTGCGACTCTCCGATGCTGATCTCGGCAGGCTCGTCAACTGAACAGGCATCGAATGCATACGGGCAGCGGGTATGGAACCTGCAGCCGGATGGCGGATTGATCGGGCTTGGCACATCGCCCTGCAGGACAATGCGACTGCGGGTTTCGCTGCCTTGCGGATCAACAGTCGGCACGGCTGACAACAGGGCTCTGGTATAGGGGTGTAACGGATTTTCGTACAGATCTTCGTTGTCGCTCAGCTCAACGATTTGTCCGAGATACATCACCGCCACCCGGTCGGAAACAGAACGGACGACGGAGAGATCATGGGCGATGAAGATGTAAGCTATGCCAAGTTCGTTCTGCAAGTCCTGCATCAGGTTGATGATCTGCGCCTGAATTGACACGTCAAGCGCTGAGACGGGTTCATCGGCAACGATGAAGTCCGGATTGGCTGCAATCGCCCGGGCGATTCCAATGCGCTGTCGCTGCCCGCCTGAAAACTCGTGTGGATATCGTTCGGCATGGGTAGGGTTGAGACCAACTGTATTCAACAGTTCGCTGACTTTGTCGCCGATTTCTTTGCCTTTGACAACGTTGTGAATCTTCAGGGGTTGTGCCAGGATCGAACCGACCGTGCGTCGCGGGTTAAGAGATGAGAACGGGTCTTGAAAGATGATTTGCATCTGGCCGCGAGCGTCTTTTAGCTCGGATTTCGAGTATGTTCCCAGATCACGCCCCCGGTAATACACTGCACCGTCGCTCGGCTCCAGCAGCCGGAGAATCGTTCTTCCTGCTGTACTCTTGCCGCAACCCGATTCCCCGACCAGGCCGAGTGTCTCGCCTTTGTGGAGGGTGAAGTTTATGTTGTCGACTGCCTGGACGTAGCCGACCGTTCGCTGAAACAGTCCACGGGTAATCGGAAAATACTTCTGTAAATTTTGCACGTCGAGGATGGTCTCGTTCGTGTCAACCTGCATATTGTCGCCCGCTTTGCGGACTGATTCGATACGCTTCTGCTGACCAGGCTTACCCTTATCGTAGAGCCAGCACCGAACGGTCTGGTTTTCGCCAGGAATCTCAAACAGCGGCGGCTCTGCTTCGCGGCATTGATCGAATGCGTACGGGCAGCGCGGGTGAAATTTGCACCCGTCAGGCATCAAAGCCAGATTGGGCGGTTGGCCGTAGATCGGCGTCAGCCGTATGCCCTGCTTTTCTTCTATCCTGGGCAGGGTGTCAAACAACCCCCAACTGTAGGGATGCTTCGGATTGCTGAAGAGTTGCCTGGTAGTTGCCTGCTCAACGATGCGTCCGGAGTACATGACATTGACCCGGTCGCACATTTCATTCACAACAGCAAGATCATGGGTGATAAACATCATCGACGACCCAAAGTCGTCCTGGAGTTTACGCATCAGGTCGAGAATCTGAGCCTGGACGGAAACATCGAGCGCTGTCGTTGGTTCGTCGGCTATCAGGAGACCGGGGTTGCAGGAGAGTGCCATTGCGATCATGGCTCGTTGACGCATCCCGCCTGAGAGCTGGTGGGGATAGGATTTGAGCCGTTCTTCTGGAGAAGGGACTCCAACTTGCCTCAGAAGATCAACGGCCCGGTCATGAGCTTCGCGTTTTGAAACCCCCTGATGGAGAATGATCGGTTCCATCAATTGATCGCCAATGGAGTAGACCGGGTTCAATGATGTCAGTGGTTCCTGAAAGATCATTGCGATCTGATTCCCGCGGATGTTGCGGATTTCCGTTGTGCTCATCTTCAGGAGATCGTCCCCGTCGAAGAGCGCTTCCCCACCGATAATCTGTCCGGGCGGGCTATCGATCAACCGCATCAGGGATAGTGCGCCGACACTTTTACCACTGCCGGATTCGCCGACGATGCCGAGGATCTCACCGCGTTTCACATCGTAGCTGATGCCGTCTACGGCTTTGATCTCGGTACCTTCGCTGAAAAAGGACGTTCTCAAATCGTTAACTTCGAGGAGCGGCGTCGTTTTCTTATCGTTTTGACTTGTCAGCAGGTCCTGATCCAACTCTCTCCACCCATCATTTCAAAAGCAGCCACGTTGCCGAGCGCACTGGCTATTCGCGGCGTGAGCGCGGATCCAGCGCATCTCGTAAACCGTCGCCGAAGAAGTTGAACGCCAGGACGGTGCTGGCAAGCATCAATCCTGGGAAAACTCCCATCCACCAGGCATTAAAATCGCGCATATAATCGAAGGCGTCAGACACCATATTGCCCCAGGATGCCGTAGGCGGTTGAATGCCAAATCCGAGGAACGAGAGTGTCGCCTCTACCAGGATGGCGGCCGGGATGCCGAGCGAGGCGGCCACGATGATCGGTCCAACAGCATTTGGCAACAGTTCCCGAAAGATGATCGAGGTATTCGAAGCTCCAATCGCCCGGGCTGCCTCGGTATATTCGCGGGTACGAAGCACGAGAAACTCACCGCGAACCAGGCGGGCGACGTTCATCCAGGCAATAACGCCCAGAACAATCGCGATATGCCACTGCGTTTTATTGTCGAACGCGGCAAGCGCAGCCATTGAAAAAAGCAGCGGCGGGAAGGCCAGCATAATATCGGCGAATCGCATGACACCCATATCGACCCAGCCGCCGATGAAACCCGAGATTGCTCCAGCAATGGTGCCAACCAGAATAGCCAGACCAGTTGCGAGAAAACCAACGACAAGAGAAACACGTGCTCCGAAAATAATACGGGAAAGAATGTCCCGGCCAACCTGGTCGCTGCCCATGGGATGAGCTAGTGAGGGAGCAGCCGGCTCTCCAAATCTGGCAAGTTCAAGATTGATCTCGTTGGGATCGTACGGAGCGATCAGCGGGGCGAATACCGCGACAAGAACGATGAAAATCAGGTAAATACAACTCGCCACGGCAACTTTATGACGCCGGAAGCGTTGCCAGAATATCGTAAACTGGCCACGTACTGGCTCTTCACTGATAAATGCGCCTTCATCAGCAATCATTGCCTCTTGGCTGCTGGCGCTCATACTCGAGTACTCCTGTCAGCGCTGTCCGGAACTGGTGGTTTAGTCATAGCGGACCCGAGGGTCAACAACCGCATAGAGAATATCCGAGAGCAGGGTGCCAATCATGATAAAGAATGCGGACATCAGAACGATTGCCATGACGACCGGGTAGTCCCGTTCTGTTAGAGAAGTAACTGCCAGGTTCCCCATGCCCGGCCAGGAATAGACTGTTTCCACCACAACAGATCCTTCGACCAGAATGACGAAGACGAAGCCCATCAGGGTGATGATCGGTATCAGCGCATTCCGCCAGGCATGTTTGAGGATGACTTTGCGCTCAGACAGTCCCTTTGCCCGGGCTGTGCGGATGTAATCCTGATGGATGACGTCGAGCATGGCTGCACGTTGGTACCGCATATACCCGGCCAGGCCAACCAGGGTAATGGATATGACTGGCAAGACATAATGCGACACCGTGTCTTTGAAATGAGCCCAGAATCCACCCTGGACATCCGCGCTCTGCATACCAAATGATGGAAATATTGGAAATTTAACAGCGAACAGGTAGAGGAGCATCAAGGCTAACCAGAACTGAGGTATGGAAATCCCGACGAAGTTGAAGGTCGTAAGGCCATAGTCGAGTTTTGAGTATTGTTTCACCGCCGAGATAATCCCGAGCGGCAATGCAATCACGATCGTCAGGACAAATCCGATTCCTGCCAGTTTTATCGTGTTGGGGAGCTTTGACCGGATGACCTCAGTCACTGGCTGTTTCTTGATGACTGACTGACCGAAATTTCCTTTGAGAACTTCTCGAAGCCAGTCGAAGTAGCGAACATAGACCGGATCATTGAGACCCAATTGCTCACGGAGCTGCGCTCGGTCTTCAGCGGAAGTTACTTCTCCAGTGCCTCTTGAACTGGCAATGATCGCGGAAACAGGGTCGCCAGGCATCCGGAGTAGGAGGATGAAGCAGATGACGGAGACGCCGAGCAGGAGCGGTATCATCCATAATAGCCGTCTGATGATATAAGCTGTCATCTGACCTCCATCCTATTCAAATTTCAATCAATGTCACAGTACGGGGGTGAAAGTAGCCGGGAATTCCCGGCTACTTTCAAGTCTACTCTAGGACTGTTTCCACATTTCAGCAACACGTGATCGGCGTCCCCACCGAAAATACTGCGATGTGAATGGCTCGCCATCTGCGCCGAGGAGCCTTGGGTTGGTTACATAACCATCAACCGCCAGGTAGAGCGGGATCGCAGGCAACTGTTGGGAACGAACGACATCCAGGTTCTGGTAAATTACTGTTCGCTCATCAAAATCTAGTGTTACACGACCTTCTTCAACGAGCGCATCAGTCTCATCATTTGCCCACCACATGTAATTGAGTCCCGGTGGGAAGTTCGACGAATGCAATTCACCAAACACATCCGGGTCAAACTCTTTCGGGTGCGGCCACTCCTCGAGTTCAAGGGCGCGGTTGTTCGGATCGTCCTCAGGATCAGCCCACATCTCTTCAAGTGTCGTGAAGTCGACAACCACCGGAGTAATTTCGACGCCTATCGAACTCATCTGATCTTGAAGGATCACCTGGCCATTCTGGTACTCATCGAATCCAGAGTAGGTGATGACGTTGAAGGACATCCGCTCGCCATCTTTGGCGCGCACGCCGTCAGATTCAATGACCCAGCCGAGATCGGTGAGCATTGTCGCGGCAGCTTCAGCATCATATTCCCGAATGACGACATCGTCATAGTTGTTGTAGCGGTCGAGCGGGCCGCTCTCGGCATACTGGTTATAGGAGACGATGCCCCGGCCTCGGGTGACCGATTGCGTCCACGAATCCTTGTCGATTCCGGTTTCGATCGCTTCACGTACCGCGAGTTCAGCCAGAATCGGATGCTTGTGATTGAAGGCCAGGGTAATCGAGGTGAAGTAGACATAGTTCTGAAGAATCGCGTCATCACTGTCTTCATACCGCGCTTGCATTTCAGGGGTCGTGAAGAACAGGTCTAGATCCCCCGCATCAAAGGCCGCTGCCTGTCCGTCCGAGGTCTGGATGTAGAACATGGTGAAGCCTTCGGCAAGAGCCGGGCCCTTGAAGTAGTCCTCGTATCGCTCGAACTGAATGAATTGGTCTGTTGTCCACTCGGTCAGCCTGAATGCGCCGGTACCAACCGGGTTTGCATTGAAACTGGCGGTGTTGATGTCTTCACCTTCCAGGAGGTGTTTCGGAACAATTTCGACATTTGCCAGATTGGCGATGAGACCTGCAAATGGCTCGGTCATCGTCAGAACGATGGTGCGATCATCCGGGGCTTCCCAGGTCATAAATTCACCAGCGACCCGCAGATTACTTGCGAGGTTGGTTTCGGTGTTCGGGTCCGCTACTGCATCAAAGGTGAAAATGACATCGTCGGCGGTAAACGGTTCGCCATCGTGCCAGGTTGCCTCGACCAGGTTAAACGTAGCAGTCAAGCCGTCTTCACTAAACTCCCATGATTCGGCCAGATCCGGTTCTGGCACGCCATCATCCTGGAAAAATACCAGCCGGCTAAAGACCAGATCCTCAATCCAGGTTTCCGTACCGATAAGAATCGGATTGCCAACGCCGGTATCGTCATCATCTGTCGCCACGAGAATAGTGCCGCCACCTTCAGCGCTGCTGGTTTCTTCGGTGGCTTCCGCTTCAGTTGGCTCCTCCTCCGCTTCGGTCGCTTCGCCTTCCTCTTCGGTGGCCATCTCGGTGGCATCGCCCTCGGCTTCGGTCGCCATTTCGGTAGCGTCACCTTCAGCTTCGGTGGCTACTTCGGTCGCCTCCTGGCCGCTTCCTTCTCCTTCGGTAGCGGTCGGTTCGTCATCATCGTCACCGCCGCAGGCGGCAAGAACCGCGCTGATCGCTGGCGCTGAGAGTCCAAATATCGCGGCTCGTTTCAGTATCTGACGCCGGTTCCATCTGAGAACCGTAGCCATTTGAATGAGCTGTGATACCCGTGCTTGTTCCGTTCGTTCGTCCACGTTTTCTCCTCTTCATGCTGTGCGCATGCTATCGCACCTGGCGACTAGAACTGAATCTGGCTACTCTTTTTCGTGCTCATTCGTAGCCAGCAACTTGTTGAAGCGAGCGGTCTTCACCTTGTATACGTGTAAAACGGCTATTCCGGCGGTATCTTCACCAAATTATCTCTTGAGAAACCTTGAGACACTGTTCCAGGGTAAAGGGTTAATTCCACCACCTTTCTTCGAGATAATATGGCTATGTACTGCAAACAACAGCAATGCAACTAGATAGCATCTAGTGCAGAAACCTTAAATTTGACTGATGTGATCCAAATCCCCCACTCTTCCCCAGGTCAGGCTGCAAGTAAAAATGCGTGGTTTCAGGTGAGACCCGAGATTTTTGCAGCCTGTCTGGGCTCAGGATGTTCTGATTCTATGCTCACCGATTCAAAGGTGTCAAGAACCAGGGATTTGATCCAGCCTGAAAGCTATTCGCTACACTACAATAGGCGCAGTATGCCTGACCAATAACACAATCGCAGCACCCGAACTGAGGAAAACGCATGCACATACGAATTGATCGTGAAAAGTGTGTCAATGCCGGAAACTGTGTCGTCACAGCTCCAACAGTGTTCATCATTGATGAGGATGAAAAAGCCGTACTCGTTGATCCCTCAACCGTTGACGATGATCTTATCTGGCTTGCGGCTGAACTCTGCCCCACCGAGGCAATCATTATCGAGGACGATGAAGGTGAGCAGCTCTATCCATGAGGTCAGGCGCAGCTAAATCCGAACTGCTTGCCGGACGAACCCAGGAATTATCCGAGCTAGTGGCAGCCTATGAAGCCGCTGCCGCGGGCGAAGCCCGGACCGTTTTCCTCAGTGGTGAACCGGGAATTGGCAAAACCCGTTTGCTGGATCGATTCGCGGATCAGGTTTTCCACGCTGGTGGGCTTACCTTGCGCGGAAACTGCTACGAAGACGCATCGATGGTTCCTTATGCGCCATTTGTTGAGGTATTGCGACAACTCGCCACCCAGGAAAATCAGGACATGCACCTGACCGACAACCCGCATCAATTACTGAGCTTGCCATTGTCATCTGTTTCAGGCGAATCATTTCAATCGGATAGCGCATTTCCACAGGGACTCACACACAATATGGCGCCGGAAGCTCGCCTGCAGCTCTTCGATGCCGTTGCGCGTCAGCTGGCTGTCGCCGCTCAGCAACGCCCGATCGTTTTGTTGCTGGACGACCTTCACTGGTCGGACGAACCAAGCGCGCTGCTCTTGCGTTACATCGCCAGAGTCCTCAGAACATCAACACTCCTTATCGTCGGAGCATATCGTGACACTGATCTGGTTGCGACGTTGCCGTTTGAAGGCGTTTTGCGCGATTTGCAGCGTGAACGGCTTGCCACCCGGATCTCCCTCCGCAGACTTGTGCCTGAGGAAACGACCGAGATCGTTGGACACCTCCTTGATGCCAGGCAAGCCGCCATCGCGCCTTCGGTCATTGAGACGATCCAGCATGAGTCTGAAGGCGTCCCATTTTTCATAGAGGAACTGGTGCTGCATCTGCGTGAGGAATCACTGCTCACTCGTCAACCTGGAGGACGCTGGGAACTTGCCACAGGCGCTGAAGCAGCAATTCCACAGAGTATTCGTAGTGTCGTCGGGCATCGATTGGATCATACGTCGAGTTCCACACGAGATGCGTTAAGTGTTGCAGCCGTCATCGGCAATGAGTTTTCGTTTGATGTTCTGCAAACAGTCCTGAAGCAGCGAGGCTGGGAACAGGATGAAGAGCTTGTTGAAGCGATCGAGGAGGCGGCAGCGAGCCGTCTAATCATTGAGCGGAAGCCGGGCCGGCAATCTATTGAAACTCGCTACGCGTTCGCTCACGAACAGATCCATAGCGTTCTCTACTGGAATCTTAATGCGATTCGCCGCCGGGCGCTCCACCAACTGGTTGCCGAAACCATTGAACGGCTTTCATCAGATGCTGTAGCCGATGCATCACGCCTGGCATATCACTACAGTCATGGCGAAGATTTGCGTAAGGCAGCTGATTACGCCATTCTCGCAGCAGAAGAAGCCACTCGTTACCGGGCTGTCGAAGAAGCAGTCCGTCAATATGACAGCGCCCTGGAGATCATCGATCTGATCGCATCGCCTGGCGATTTGACTGAAACGACAGATGAGGAGCGTGTTCATATTCTTCTGGCGCGTAACTCACTTCTCGAAGCCCGGAACGACAGCGATCGCCAGAGCTCAGGCATCAATCAGCTCTTTGAAATCGCTCGTCGTTCAGGTAGAGACGATTGGGAGCTGGAAGCTCATATCCGGGCAGCACGACATAACATGCGCGAAGGTGACCAACCAGCCGCCCTGGAACATGCGACAGCCGCCTATGACCTTGCCCGGCCTATGGATCAGCGCGCTCAGTTCAGGTCGATCTGGGTTGTTGCCGAAGCGCACACTGGCCGGCTGATCGGTGAACCGTCCCGCCTGTACCGACCAAAGAGCGATCTTGTATTGGCCCTCAAAGCGCTCACGGAAGCACGTGAGCTGGCCGAGCAGTTGGACTATCAGCGTGCCGTTGCCTGGATTGCTCAGGAAATGGGGGTGGTCCTCTGGCAACTGGCCAACCCCGACGACCAGGAAGCCCGCGCCAGGGCACGTACCTTTCTCTTTGAAGCGCTTGACGGGTTTCGAGCCACAGAGGACCAGAAAGGTGAGATCACCGCGCTGATTGCGCTTGCATACCGGCGACCGATAGCTGCCTCAAAATCTACCGGCGCCGCCGACGGAAGTTTTGTGGCCTTTCTGGAAGAAATCCGCCGGTTACGGAAAACCGAGCACCTTCTTAGTCGCAACTCAGAACGGCCTCGCATGGAGGCGCTCTCGTTGTTGTCCATCGAAATGTACGCCAGAACCCGCGGATGGTATGAGATAGCGATGCAACGGGCTGAGCAGGCTCTGGAGTGGGCTGCCGAAGCACGTGAGACCAGAATCATGCTGCTCTCTCACCTGGCGCTTTCGGAAACAGAACGGCAAATTGGTCGTTTTACACGGTCGTTAGAACATGCCAATCGTGCCGCCGCTATCTTTGAGACCGGGCAAGATGCCGGGAGAATTCGGAATTCGCATCGAGACGAAGTGCTCGGCGCACTGGCCACAGCCAACTTGGCGATCGGGAACAACGACCACGCGATTGAAATTGCTCGTGAACGGCTGGAACTTGCCCGCAACCGGGGACAGCGCTGGCGGTTAGCTGAAGCAACTGTTGGCCTGGCTGAGGCCTTCAACCAGGTTGATGATGGTTCCGACGAAGCGGCAGAGTATGCGTCGGAAGCGCTCCACCATGCCGCCGATCTGCCAGGCACGATTACCTGGGACATACGGGCTCTGCTGGTGCTGGCTCGTGTAGCCCTGGCATCCCATGATGCACCGGCGGCGATAATCCACTCCTCCGCCGCAGTTAGTCGGATTGAAGCTCGAGAAACACTGTTGACCTGGCTTGTCACTGCTGCCTACCTGCTTCACGGACAGGCTCTAGAGGCAAGTGGACAACAGGAGCCGGCCACTGTCTGGTTTGAGCGAGCGTTTGAATTGATCGAAACCACCGCCGAACGATTTGAGTCCGACGACCTGCGTGAGACATATCTCACGTTCAATGCGACGGCCAGAGAGGTGCGTGAAAAAGCGATCCAGCTCAAATTAATCAATGTAAGTTCATCATCACCTGTGCGTATCGAACCAATTGCCGGTCTGACGCCAAGAGAATTTGAGGTGATTGGGTTGGTAGCGGCCGGGAAAACGAACCGGGAAATATCAGCTGATCTGTTTATCTCAGAAAAGACCGTTGCCCGTCATTTGACCAACATTTTTAACAAAATTGATGCCCAAAGCCGGACTCAAGCGGTGGCCTGGGCGTTCCAGAACGGCATTGCCTGAAATTGGGTTGCAGACTCACTCAGAGAACAGTGATTGGCTTCTGTTCCACTGCTGCTCGCAAAGGATTTGGTTGTGCTTGATGCTGAAAATCTCAATCTCAGGGATCTGACCACCTGGCTGTTGACTCCAGCCAGGTGTGGAGTGTATTTGAGCGCGGATGACCTGACGCGGATTGGTGAGCAACTCGAACTTCGAATCATGGCTATGAGCAGAAGGTCCGCGCTGGAGCGCCTGTTTCAGGCCGCCGCACTGGATGGGTCAGTGGATGATTTTTTTGGCGCAATTATCAGAGAGTTTCAGTGCCATCGTGCCGTCTATATCTCCTTGAAAACACCAGCTTTAGAGCGGTGGATTGCTCAAGTTGAGGCGGCAATTTCTACTTTATCTGACCTTCAGTTAACCTGGCAGGTTCACGATCAAAACGTTGAGGGCCGTTAATCCGCCACCGCTCCTTCGTGTTGATATATTCCCGCGTAACCTTCACTGGTTTCGCTGGCAAGCCGGTGAAAGACGAGCTGGCATATCCGGGCATTGTTAAAAACGCGGAATCCTGCCGGGTGATAAATCACCATGAGTGATGTGCCTCGTCCTGAGTACCCGGCGTCCCAGACTGCGGTATGTAGCGCAACTCCAGATCGTAGCAGGCTGGATCGTGGGCGGGCGTATGCCATGATCGTAGTTGGCAAATTCACCGTCTCATTGAATCGCACCTGATACGCGCCAGCGCCAAGGTACAGTGAGCCATCAGGTTCGAACGCCAGATCTTCCACCTGGGGAAGAACCCGGTCAGCGTTGGTGCGCCCAAGCACGCCTGGACCGACAAATCGTGAGACTCGCTCGAGTGTGATATCGACGCCGTTTGGCTGAATCTGATCAGCTGGGTCCAGCATATTCTCGAGCAGCGGCGGAACACCCTGAAGGAGCATCTCAATCTCCTGACGGCTGAGTACGCCAGACCTGGAATCAATCACTGCACATCCCCTTACCGCTGTACATCAATTATGTACGTACACTCTACCCGTGATTGTCTAACCGGTCAAGCACCCGAACTGGGTACCGCTGTTGGAGCTGGCTAATCTGGTTTATTGGGGATAGGGCGAGGGTTGTTTTCAATCTCGCCGGCCATCGGGCTAAGTATTTGTGGATACAGTCTTCGACCCAGCTGGTGGATCTGGATGGCTTGTGTCGGGCATGCCCGTGCCGCCGCGAAAATTGTCTGGGCAGCGGCGGATTCAAGCGCTTCCGGGTCAAAATATGCCTTTTCAGTCTCCTGGTCAATCATAAAGACGCCGGAGGCGACCGCGGCGCATTTGCCGTAGGTCACACAGCGTTCAGGGTCGATTTTTACTTCCAGACGGTGGCTTGTCATTGTAGTTGCCTCCTTTGAAGGTAATTTGACTATCCACGTCGATGTGGTCAATGTGAACATGGGGTACACAAGCCTGAGCAATGCTGTGAGCAAGGTGATTGTCGGTCTTGCTCGCGTCGTCGTTTTGATAATTGTAATCTAGACCTGCATGAAAGCCGGTTTGATTGAGTGGAATGCAGTCGTGCGATACAGCGCAGCAACCTGTTTGACGCCAGCGGAGGTCCTGAGTCGAGCCGTTTCAGTTTTCGGCTCAGCCGGGATGGGGATGACGATGTCCCACCGGGATCTGTTGTCGGTCCGGTTCGGCGATTCAACCGGCCACGTTACTTTCGAAACTTCACGATTGCCTGATGGTGACACCGAGGTGACTGTCGAAACGATGTATCTGGACGATGAAGTAGTCAGTTTTATAAACGCGCTTCCACGCCGGTCGCTGTGGTACTCACTGACACATTGGCTGAAAACGAAACTGCCACGAATCTGAGAGATTTTTACTCAGGTCTGAAAATCGGCGCTAACGCTCTTTTGTGGGCTGAGGCGGAGATCATCTGTTCGACTCGTCTCAGGATGTCCGGTGCGATTCCCGTCGTGTCTCCGCCGTCAATTGCTGCTAACGCTACGTCCAGGTCCTCATAGGTCAGACCCATCTCTTGTTCATCGGTCTGACCTGCCCAGAGCCCGGCTGATGGAGCACGGTCGATGATTCTCTGAGGGACGCCGATTTCCGCCGCCAGATCGCGAACATCCGATTTCAACAGACTGCCGATTGGAAGCAGATCCACTCCGCCGTCACCGTATTTGGTGAAGTAGCCGATCATGAGTTCGCTTCTGTTTCCAGTTCCCGCAACCAGATAGTTCCTGGTGTTTGCCAGGTGATAGAGCGTGATCATGCGTAGTCGCGGTTTGATGTTCGCGTCAGCCAGTTGAGTTCCCGGGGGCAACATTTCAACATAGGCATCGAACTGGCTGGAAAGATCAAAGGACAGATACTCGATCCCCCAGGTATCAGCGGCCAATCTCGCGTCGGCAATATCCTCGGGAATCGAATGGCAAGGCAAAGCTACTCCGAGTACGTGCTCGGGACCAATTGCCATCGCAGACAACCCGGAAACGACTGCGGAATCAATGCCGCCGCTTAGTCCGACTACGATACCGTCGACCCGAGCTTCTGCTACTTGCAGGCGAAGCCACTCTGTAATCTGGTCCTTCAGTTGCACGATTGAACCCCCTGGACTGTTTCTACCTTTTTCCAATTTTTAACCTGTCTGAATATCTCTGGAACATCATGATAATACGCCACCTGGAGTACATTCGATACGCCAATGGCAAATTGTGCACCCGTTTCTGGTTTCGTTCGTTATATCAGTAGAAGCAGGCGAGAGGGAGAACGTTCTCGCTACCTTAAAACTGGGATGCAGCGCTTTTGTAGCGCCGGGTGAATTCGGAGAGATTCAGTTGGATATTTGGATCGCCGCTGTGGCTGCCGCTGGTCTTGCCGTGCTCTCTGGTCGGATGGTCGCCTATGCTTTCAGTTCGTCGCTCGGGCAGCCTCCACGTCAGCTTTCCGTCGGACGCCTGATCCCGACCGTGTCGACAAGCCAGCATGATTCCCTCAATGCCAGACAGATCTGGATGATGGCGGTCGAAATTGCGTTTTCGATCGGCATAGCGACAGTCATTCTGGGATTGAGTTTTGCTGCCTCGATGCCAGCCCACCTGATGGCGGCGGCCCTACTGGCTCAAGTTGCCGTCGTCGGTACGCTCATCGCGCCACCAGTCACGGTGAATCTCGGTCAGTTTAGTCTCCGTCCAGCCGCATTGGCGCTTGGCATTGCCCAGCTGGCTCAAGTAGCGTTCTTCGTTCGAACCCTGGAATCTCTGCTCTCCTGAACACAGCAGAACATCAGTTGCGAGCCTGAGTAAATCGTGCCTATCGTGGAGTCCACCGGTTTGCCCCAGAGAGCCAGGAGTTGATGAGTTCTTCTGTCGTCAGGTTGGAGAGCCACGGTTCCTCCTCTATCGTTGTCGGACCGCCATGGCCGGGAAGGAGTGCCGTCGTGTCTGGAAATCTGGCAATGCGTTGGACACTGGTTGCCAACGCTTGCGGATCACACTCGGCACGTTCCAGGTAGCCTGCTCCGCCTTTGAGTACTGTGTCTCCGGTAATCAATACGTCGTGATCTTGTATCCAGAGGCAGACACTGCCGTGAGTGTGCCCAGGAGTGTGGAGAATTCTAACCTCTTGATCGCCGATGGTAAGATGCTGACCTTCTTCGAGAGCGATGTCGATGTTGACTGGCTCGATCGTATATGGGAGTTCACTACGGTATCCCATAGGATCGGCAAAGAGATATTCATCCGCGAGGTGGCCGGCGACCGGGATCTGCATAGCTTGTAGCTCCGACAAGTCCGTGATGTGATCCCAGTGACCGTGGGTCGCGATAGCGAGCGACACCGGAGCCTGGAGCGCACTGGCAGCTTCAAGCCCGCCACGCCAGGCATCGCGCGGAGCGTCTATGATCACCGTTTCGTGTCCAGGCGCTATTAGCGCATAGGAAACAGTGAGCAACGGGCCGCCGACAAATCGCCGGATGATGAGATCGCTATCGAGTCGCATAGGTGAACATTCTCCTACTGTCTGCTGGCACGGACATCAATACAGCTTTTTCAACAGAGCGGGCTGTTCCTCCATTCCAGCATGCAGCAGGAGTTTCCGTCATGCCGTCTGTCCCATTGATTGAAGTTGTACGACTGACAGCGTGAGAAGGCACAAGCGGGAGACGGCAAACAAGGGACCGCCCGTTCGGGGGAAACGGGCGGTCGGAAGGATTAGAGTGTGCAAACCCTGACTGTGGCCATCAGTCATCGGGGTGGTGTTTGTCGAGGCGGCAGGGGTAGTGCCGACCTCGCATATAATAAGTCTGTCTGGAACTGATCGTTACGCGTATCTGCCATCACAATAGCAAACCGGCTGTGCTTATTCTTCTTCCGGCTCTTCACCCTCTGGTGGCAGCGCGTATCGTTCAATGAGATCACCCATTTCCCGATGAAACTGGCTATTGCTTACGACTCTGGTTGCACCCGCGGACTTGGCGTAGCGTAGTGATTCGACATCCATATGGGGGCCAAATGCCAGCAGCCTGGTGCCGCCATCCAACGCAAATTCTATTGGCGCCCAGGCGGTCGGGTCATTTCCAACGAGATTGAGATCCACGATAATGAGATCCGGTTCATAGACGGTAATGGCGTTCGTCAGTTCATCGGCCGATTTAATCAGTTGCGCTTCGAAGTTGAGTTTGCGGATCGTGTTTCTGACAGTGACGCCAAAGAAGACATCGGCGATTAGAGCCAGAACCGTGCCTCGTTCCTTTCGAGAAGTCACTTTTATATCCATTGCCCTGCACCTGTCACATGATTTCCGATGCCCTGTGTCAAACTTCTCCGGTAAAACTCAGAAACAACCTGTGGTTCTGGATGCCTCTCTGGCTGACTAATCTACTGGCAGTTCAAGTTCGTCGACAATACCGCGTGCAATGTGGAGCCACCGGTCATCTGTTTCATCAGGTACTGAACAGCCATTGGCGAGAATGAACTTCCGGCCGTTTGTCTGGGCGATGGCATCCTCGGCTTCGCTTCGAATCATCTCTTCAGGACCATTTGAAAGCGCGCCAAATTCGTGCCAGCCGCCCATCAGGCATTTCGTGGTCATGTTTCGAGCTTCTTTCAAACTCGGACCAGCCAGCCGGTCAGACCAGGAAAGCACTTGCACCGGGTAATCCAACACCTGATCAAAATGCAAGTTGTCGTTTCCATGGACATGGAGAATGTTGAGCCAGGAATCGCGGCAGCCCTGCAATGCAAGGAGATCGTAGGGTCGGCCAAGCTCACGATATCGCTCACGAGACATAATATTGTCAGTGCATCCCTGTAGTGCGAAGAAAACACCGTCCGCACCAGTATCCATGCAGTCCTGAATGTGGGCGCGGAGATTTTCGGCTATTGTTGCCAGCGCTTCATGAATGACATCTGGCGCCATCGTGAAATGTTCGAAAAACTTTTCCCTGGTCTCCGCGAAATAGAGAGCCTCACAGAGCGGGGAAAAGACGGTCATGATGATGGGCGTTTCATAGCCGACGTGATCGCGGAGCGCCTGGATTGCGACAGCCCGTTGATTGAAAAACCTGGACCGCTCAGCGTCGATCGGTTCAATAAGCTTCCAGTCGTCAATGTTCCGGATTGATTTGCGCGGAAATGGATAGGGTAGATCCGGCATGATCTTGATGATATCCAGGTCAAATCGCGCTTCGAAGAAATCCAGCGTAGCTTCAGCCATATTTCGGCCCGAACCTGACGGCCGGAAATGGTGCCAGAAGCAGACCGGAATCCGGTCCACATCAGCGCCGTGAACGGCTGCCATCACTCGCTCGGTCTTGGACATTTCACTGTACGATGCCATAGTCGCCACTCCTCACCACATACAACCTACGAATCGGTCGCATTCCACTTTCAAGATACGATAGCACGAAATGTCGTCCAATTCGTATCTCGTCCGCGTCAATGTTATTGAGTCGATGACTATCTCCCGGTAGGCTTGTTCACAGGTGTTGGTGGTTGTTCTGTTCGATGACAGGTAAACAGGCGTGTACCGAATCCGGTTACTTTTTCGTGGTCTGACCAGATGTTGTCCGCGTTGCGGTGAATGGAATCTCTTCCGGCACTGGACTTCAATGAAGGCGGTCTGCCCCCGTTGTGGGTACAACTACGAACTTGAAGAAGGTTACTGGGTTGGCGCAATGACGGTGAACATCATTGCGACCGAACTGTTGTTTGCCGTGCTCCTGATAATCGCCATCATCTACTACTGGCCAGAGTTGCCAGTCATACCGCTCATCGTCGCTGGCGTCGCGATAAACGGGCTATTCCCGGTCGTGTTTTATCCGATATCGAAGACGCTCTGGGTGGCAATTGACCTGTCATTTTTCAACCGGATCAGTGCAGACGGGGTCTGGAGCTAAATGCTAGCTGGATCCAGATCCTTCAATCGGGTAATGCCGCTCGCCATATTCCAGTCCGATTAATGGCCCGATAAATGCGCCGATGCCAACCCCAATGGCCGCGCTGGTGAGCGTGATACCGAACGGTCCAAGCAAATCATCGTCGACAACGATCCCCAGAATACTTCCAGCGATGATGCCAAGGATCAAACCAACGATCATGCCGACCGCCAGACCACGATCCTCCCAGCGGGCGCTCCAGGTGGTGAGCGGGTCTTCTGCTTCTTCCTCGATCCCGCTCACTGCTGACAAAGCGTAGATATATCCGAGCACGGCTCCATATACGAGGTGAAGGATGAGATTGCCGATGATCGGCAATACCCCGGCGTCCAGATCCAGACCAAAAAAGCCTGCGCCGACAAGTGGGAGAAACACCACCAGTGAGAGTAGCCACGGCAGCAGTGAGAAGATCATCCCGCGTTGCCAGCCTGACCCTGGTAAGCGTGGCTCGAAGATTGCTACATACAGCAGCGCCCAGACCAAGCCGGCTACCAGATTCACGCCGTACGCGCCGACCGGAATGTCGAAGGTTCCATCCGTAACCGAGTTGTGTGTGAGCCCGTACAGCCATTGCTGAAGGGTGTTGCCACTTTCTTCGCCAAACGCGCCAGCGAGAATGTAGCCTGTAATGAGGACCAGCGTCATGGCGATCGTGGCGGCAAACCCGGCAATGACCCCGTCGCGTAGCCAGCTGTCCCGATCGTCCGGCTCAAGTTGTTGATTTGACGGAGACTTTTCTGAACCTCCCTGACTACTCGGTTGCCGGGCATCGCCTGTGCTGGACTGTGGTGGGCGGGGGTGACGAAGCTGTTCGACTCGTAGTACAACACCTGCTCCAACAGCGAGAATGACGATGATCCCGTTTGCTGGCCGACCTCCGGCGAAGTGAAAGATGCCAGCTACAAATCCAATTCCTAGAATGAGGAAATATGCTACGTCTCGCATCGATAATCGTTGGATCATGTGAGTCTCCTCTACGAAGTACCACCGGCTACATGGCTATTTAGCGGGGAATAGGTGTTGCGAGGCTCTTCTTCAGATTGGTCTCACTCTATTATCGTTAGTGGCTCACGTCAATTTTGTTTACCAGTTCACGAACGGCTGTTTTGAATCTCAGATCAAACTTGTCAGGTGATTTCTGGACAGCAAAACAAACGAGGGAGATCGAAAATCTCCCTCGTTTCCGTCGGCTTTGTTACCCCGATCCGGCGTTATGGAGCGGAAGCCGCTGCAATACCGTAGGTCTGGTTGACCGGTTGTCCTGATTGCCAGCCGAACTGACCTGGCCCGTTGCCTGCCTCTCCCCAGGCAGTCTGGAAGCCGCCACTGCTATCAAATCGCTGGATCCGGTTGTTGCGGGTATCCAGGACGAACACGGCGTTTCCGGGACCAAGCGCAACTCCTGCCGGTGAGAGGAACTGACCATCATCGCTGCCCTCGCTGCCCCAGGCATTCTGGAAACCACCGTTGCCATCAAATTGCTGGATGCGATTGTTGCCAGTGTCAGCCACATAGATTCCGTTGGAAATTCCAAGCGGAGCCTGGAATTGACCGTTGTCGCTGCCGGTCCCGCCCCAGCTATTGATCAGACCACCGTTGGCGTCAAACTGCTGAACCCGGTTGCTTGAATCATCGCCAGAACGGTAATCGGTGATATAGACATTCCCCCCGCTGGCCGCGATAGCCTGTGGAGTCAGGAACTGACCTTCGTCACTGCCTTCGCCACCCCACTGAGTGACGAAGCCGCCGTTGCTGTCGAACTTCTGCACCCGGTTATTGTTGCTGTCGACAACATAGACGTCGCCGCCATCAACCGCGATGCCAAGCGGATTGCTGAATTGACCTTCGTCACTTCCGGCACTGCCCCACTGGGTGATGAAGCCACCGGTGCTGTCAAATTTTTGAACGCGATTGTTACCCGAATCAGTAACGTAGACGTTGTTGCTACCGTCGACGGCAATGCCGGAAGGGGTATTGAATTGACCGTCTCCGCTGCCAGCAGATCCCCACTCAAGAATGAAGAGTCCTGTGCTGTCGAAGACCTGAATCCGGTTGTTCAAGGCATCGGCCACATAGACTCGGGTTCCATCGGGTTCCGAAGTCGTCGGAGTTGCCGTCGGCTGGTCTGGCTCAGGTGTATTCGTCGGTGTTTCGCCCGGCGTTTCTGTTGGTGTCGGTTCTGGCGTCTCAGTCTCGGTTGGCTCAGGAGTGGCGGTTGGCGGTATGAAATCCACAGTAGTAGATCGTTCAGATGAAAGCGATTCGTTTTCAGCGACGAGTTTAAACGTGGTGGTTTCCGAGATTGTCGTTGAAACAGTCCCTTCTTCACCAACCTCACCGATTCCGGGTTCTATGGTGATGCGATTCGCTCCGGTTACTTTCCAGCGGAACGTGATCTGCTGATCCGGTCCGACCTGGCGGGGATCTACTTCCCAGAGATCGATGACTGGAGCTTCCGGTTCGGTTGTCGGGGTCACTGTTTCCGTGGTGGTTGGCGCGGCGAGCGCGGTCTCTGTTGCCATCGCCACCGCTGTTTCGGTAGCGGAATTGGTGCTCTCATCGTCATCGCTCAGGAGTAGGTAGGCAAGAAATATCAGGAGAATTGCGACGATTACTCCGCCAAGCGCCCAGAGCCACCGGTTCATGTACCAGGCCGCCGCGCCATATCCTGCTGCGGCTGCAAGCCCGGCTGCTTCGACGAGCCGGTTGTCGACGCCTGATGCGATGTCCGGAGTTGGCGGATTGGCAACATTACCCAGAGCTTCACTGATTTCGCCGTCCGAAAACTGGCCTGGCGCCTGGCTCATGAGCTGGCTCCTTCCGAAGTTGGCTCATCCCGATCATCACTTGAATTCGCCGCGTTTTCCGGCGCTTCGGATTCATCCGAAGCGGGTTGAGCGGTGCTCGCACTTGTGCTGACCGCTGGCGTCTCGATTGTGTCAGCATCCGGCGCGGCGCGGCTGGCTGGCGGGGGTTCCGCGGCATTGCCGGCAGAAAGGTTGGCGATTTGCCGGTTCAGACTACGTTGTGCTTCCGCGAGACGTCCGGCGTACGACTCTCCTGGTATGGCGAGTGCGGATGCGATCTCCGCGTCTGGCAGCCGCAAGGTGAAGTGATAGGACAGGAGTATCCGATCAAAATCGGAGACATGATTCATGGCTTCAACGACGACTTTTTGACGACTATTTGTGTTACCAGGCTGTATCGTCAGACTCGGGACCTGGTCGGTCATATGTCTGAAGTTCAACGCTTCATCGGTTACATATTTCAGCATCCATGGACGAAACTGGTTGGGATCCGCGAGATCGTCTAGATCAGCAAAAGCATTGACAAACGCATCTTCGGTGATGTGTTCTGCGGCTCCCTGGCTGCCCGAGGCAAGATATGCAGCGCGGTACATCAGCGCCTGATGCTGATGAACCACTTCACGATACGCCTCGATTGCTTCATCTCCGCTAGCTCGTTGAGCCTTCTGGACTAATTCTGCGTTAACCATGTTGTCCCTCTCTGGTTCCAGGAGTCCGTCCAAGCGTACTCAACGACCGCCACCGATTCACCGTGCATTTCTATTTCATGATAGTGCATCGCAAAAGATTTATACAATCGATCAAATTTCTGTCTGCTGTTGATCTGCTAAGGCAGCTGGCTTGTCTGGATCTAGATCTTCAGTCGCGTGAACGCATCGATGCAGTAGTTTCAGCAAGGAAGAAATGAAGATACAGGTTAATCACGAATCAGAACCGACAAACCATCGCGTGTTGGCGATGAAAAACACGCTATGATCTTCAAAGGATGGTAAATCGGTAGTAGCAATCAGAAGAGGAAAGCATGAAAGTCGCATCAGCGGTCGCGAAGATTTTGAAGCAGGAAGGCGTCGAGTTTCTCATCGGCTACCCGGCAAATCCGCTCTTTGAGGCGGCTGCTGAAGAAGATATCCGGCCAATCATCTCCCGTCAGGAGCGCACTGGCATGCACATGGCCGACGCCGTTAGCAGGATGAGTTCCGGCGACAGGATCGGCGTCTTTGCGATGCAGTTCGGCCCCGGATCAGAAAATGCATTCGGCTCCGTTGCACAGGCCTATGCGGAATCTGTGCCTGTTGTGGTGTTGCCGGCTGGTTATGCGCGAACGATGAGCAGCGTTGCCCCACAGTTCAGCAGCTATCTGAACTATCAACACATTACCAAGTCTGCTGAACTGGTCAGTTTGAAGTCAGTGGCGCCAGATGCATTGCGCCGAGCATTCACCCAGGTACGTAATGGCCGGCCTGGCCCAGCGCTGGTGGAACTCCCATATGATTTGTTAGAAGAAGAATATGGTGATGCTGTTGACTACCGGACCTCAGTGTCCGCCAGAACAGCGCCAGATCCGGCCGCGGTGGCTGAAGCCGCGCGTCTGCTCTCGTCCGCCGAACGGCCTGTAATATACGCCGGTCAGGGAGTCCACTATGCCAAAGCCTGGGATCAGCTGCTCCAACTTGCGGAATTGCTCGAAGCGCCGGTAACGACCAGCCTGGCAGGGAAGAGTGCGTTCCCGGAGACTCACCAGCTCTCGCTCGGTTCCGGCGGCCGGGCAACACCGAGACCAGTCGACCATTTTCTGAAACGTGCCGATGTGATTTTTGGCATCGGTTGCAGCTTCACCAAGACGAACTACGGCATTCAGTTCCCGGCTGGTAAAACGGTGATTCACGCGACGCTGGATCCGCTGGATCTGAACAAAGATGTGCCAGTTACATTGCCGTTGCTTGGTGACGCAGCGCTTACCCTGGAGGCGCTGATAGAAGCTTTCCAGTCTGGCCAGAACTGGCAATCGCCAAATCGTTTGGAATCGGTTGCGTCCGAAATTGAAGAAGTCCGTAACTCCTGGCTTGCTGACTGGATGCCGAAGTTGACCTCCAGCCAGGTGCCGCTCACCCCGTACCGGGTGATCTGGGATCTGCTCCAGACGGTTGATGTAAGTCAGACGATTATCACACACGATGCTGGCAGCCCGAGAGATCAGCTCTCGCCATTCTGGAGCACCGTAGCGCCATTGAGCTATATCGGTTGGGGCAAATCAACTCAGCTAGGGTACGGGCTTGGCCTGGCGATGGGAGCCAAGCTGATTCATCCGGACAAGCTCTGTATCAATGTCTGGGGAGACGCGGCGATCGGGATGACCGGCATGGATTTCGAAACCGCAGTCCGCGAACGGCTTCCAATACTCTCGATACTCTTCAACAATTTCACTATGGCGATTGAACTGTCAACGATGGAAGTCGCAACCGAGAAGTTCAACACGACCGGGCTGAGCGGAAACTATGCGGATATGGCGCGCGCGTTCGGAGGCTACGGCGAGCGGATAACAACTCCGGACGAAATCATTCCGGCTATCCGAAGAGGAATCGAACAGACTGAATCCGGCACGCCAGCATTGCTCGAATTCATTACCTGTCAGGAGACCGATTACTCGCTGCCGAAGTAAGAGCTGGCATGTTCACCGGATTTCCTGCGGCTAGGCTGGCGATCGAATGATGTTGACCGTGGCGCAAGCTATGGCTGCATAAAGACGAGCTTTCCGGTTTCGTTCGATGGCAAAGCAACATACCGGTATCCAGTTGAGCATCCGGGATTCCAGGAATTCCACCTGAAATGTGCTCTGGTGTTCCAGCAGGTGCGCCAAGAAAAGCAGCTCTACCCCTATGTGATCTGGCGCGCCAGCGCGCCATGCAGGATCGATCTCAAAGTCATGTTGCAGGTAGTCGAGCTGGACTTGTTCAGCATACGGACCATTGAGCATGCCATCTTCGCTCAAAAACAGCGACGCATACGGGGGAACCTGCTGAAGGATCAGCTGGCTGTATTCAAGGGCGGCTTCATCCGGCGAGATCTCGTCAGTGTCGGAAGGCCAACTTCCCTGTACTCTTAGTCGCCTGAGAGTTTGTTCATCCGGCTCCAGTAGCCATGCAGACGCCAGGAGCCGGATATACGCGATCGTGTCCGATTGAACTGCAAGCGACGCCTTCGTCACTCGTCAGTTCACCTGGGAGTGTGCCGGCTGGCCATTCAACACATTTGCGACGTTTGTCAGTGCCAGGTAGAGGGAGCGGTCAAACGCTTCGTCTGTTGAACCTCCAACATGCGGTGTGAGGATGACATTCTCAAATTCGACATAGGGGTTGTCCGGGTGTGGTTCAACTTGAAAGACATCCAGACCGGCAGCTGCGACTTTGCCGGTCGCAAGAGCATTGACCAGGGCCGATTCTTTGACGACTGGGCCACGGGAAGTATTGATAATGACGACGCCATCTTTCATGCGATCAATGGCTACTTCGTCAATCAGCTCATAGGTCAATTCTGTTAGTGGCGTATGCATGGTGACGTAGTCAGACTCCTGCCAGATCGTATCGAGCGGGACATAGGAGATGCCGTGTTCGTTTGCGAAGGTGATATCCCAGACCAGATCGTTCGCTAGCACACGCATGCCAAACGCTTTGGCTAGCAGCGCTGTTGATTTGCCAACCCGACCGAGTCCAACGATGCCGAGTGTCTTGCCCCACAGTTCTCCGCCAGCCCGGATTGCGCCACTGGAAACCCAGCCATCGGTGCGCATGGCAATATCAGCCTCCCGGACATGTCGGGCCAGATTGAGCATCATGCCAATTGCCAGTTCGGAGACCGAGTGGTTGTTGCAGCCAGCGCAGTTGGCGACGACAATACCGCGCCGGGTGGCTTCTTCCAGGTCAATATGGTCGTACCCGACGCCGCCAGCGGAGACAACCTTCAGTTTCGGCGCAGCCGCCATGACCCGTGGCGTGATCTTTTCAAGACCGGTGATAATTCCCGAGGAGTTACTAACCAGATCACACAGCTGATCCTCGTTGACCGGATGGTTGATCTCCACGTCGGACATCACCAGGTTTCGCCTGCCCAAAAACTCGTTGATGTAGTCCCCTCGTTCGCGGAATTTGCTGGAGAGAATCAATACCTCTTCTGACATTTATCTGTACCCTTCCCGGATGCATCACGCTACGCCACACCATTAATTGATAGGCCGCATTGTACATGCGTCTGGATTGCATGCGGTGCGACTCAGCTGGAGCGCGCCAGCCTGGCACTGAGTCGCTCTCTCACACTGAGTGCCAGCGGATCACAGGCGATCAATCGATTTATTATCTCGGGATCTGGTTTCCGGTCTCTTACAATACGTGTTACATAAGTCACTGTAATTTCCGGGCAGGGCCGGTTGATGAGATCAACAGACATTCCGGACTCGACTTCGCCTTCTTCGAGTACACGGAGATACCAACCGGTTCGGCCCGAACGTTCGACTCGGACGGTTAGGTCTTTAATACCGTGCAGCGCACTGATTTTCCAGCAAGGAAATCGAGGCATACTGACCTGAACGGTGGTCTCACCGATCTGCCAGATATCTCCAATACACACAGATGACTCGTCAGGACCATCCATCGTGAAATTCTCGCCGAACGAACCGAACGCAAAGTCAGACCGCTGCAGTTCATCTCTCCAGATCGGGTAGTGCGATGCGCCGTACGCAAGAACCGCTTGATCCAGACCGCCGTGATTCTGAAGGTCAGCCTGGCCGTCTCCATCAAGATTGAGTTTGCGGAGCCGAACCGGCCCTTCAACGGGTTCTTTGCAAATTGCACTGACCCAGAGCCGTTCGTCAGGGTCGGATGAATCGGGATTGCCGTACTGGCGAGGTTTCCCAACCTGAACTGATGTTAATGTGTAGATCGTCACGAAAATCTCCTTCCAATCGCCGGTGTATTGCCGTCTCACTTGCTCCGAAATTCACGATTATAGGGTACACTGGCAGTCGTATTTGCCACTGCTGCGCACTGGCAATGTTTTGGCGAATTATCCGGTCATTTTTGACGGATCTGGGACAGTTTTCGCGTTGGTGCAGAGAGAGGAAAGACGAAGTGGTAACTGCAGTTCCGACCGCAGAACAGTACACCAGGAGTGCCCTGGACCATATCTGGTTGCATGACGCGTCATGGGTCGAACTGGCCGAAAGAAAAGGGCTGAAAGTTTTTGACCATGGCGATGGAGCGAGACTGTACGATGTCTACGGCAATGAGTACATCGATGGGCTTTCCGGACTCTGGGTAGTCCAGGCAGGTCATGGACGTGCTGAAATTGGCGAAGCAATGGCGGAGCAAGCTCGAAAAGTTGCCTACGTCAATGCCGGATCGTTCACGACAACCACCGGAGTTGCGCTAGCTGAAGAGATTTCTACCGTTCTTCCTGGCGACATGGACCGTCTATTTTTCGTGTCCGGCGGCTCGGAAGCTGTCGAAACTGCTATCAAGATCTCCAAACAGGTTCAGGCCATGCGTGGCTTCCCGCGTCGCTACAAAGTCATTGCCCGGCGAGGTGGGTATCACGGTCGGACCATGGGTGCGCTCAGTCTGACCAGTATGCGTGAGGAAAAATGGTTCGGACCGTTCATGTACGGCGTCTCCCATGTGCCATCTCCTAACAACTACAAAACGCAGTTCCCGGGACTCTCCGGTGAAGAAGATGACATCGCCTGTGCCAATGCGGTTGAGGCGGAAATTGAGTTCCAGGGTCCGGAGACGGTTGCCTGTGTTATCGGTGAGCCAATCTCAACTTCCAATGGGCTGCAAGTTCCATCGCCGAAGTACTGGCAACGATTGCGTGAGATCTGCGACAAGCATGGCGTTCTACTGATCGCTGATGAAGTCATCAACGGCTGGGGTCGCACCGGCAAGTGGTTTGCCGTTGAACACTTTGGAATCGTGCCAGATCTGATGACGATGGCTAAAGGTCTCTCGTCGGGCTACGCGCCGATTGCAGCGGTCGCTGTCCGTCCAACCGTCTTCGAGGGATTCAAAGAGCAGTCGGATATCGGGCTCGGGCACTTGCTTACCTTTGGTGGGCAAGCGGTAGCCTCAGCGGCAGCATTGAAGAACATTCAGGTGTTGAAAGATGAAAACCTGGTCCAGGCATCGGCTGATAAGGGTGAATACCTCCTCAAGCAGCTCAGCGAGTTGACAACGCACCCGTCTATCGCCCAGGTTCGTGGTCTCGGTCTGATGGTTGGCGTTCAACTGACCTCGAACAAAGAGACGAAAGCAAAGTTCGAGAAAGAATCGAAGTTTGTCAAACGGGTCAATGAGTTGATGAATGAGAAAGGTTTGCTCTGCCGGGTCTGGGATGTCATCCATGTTGCGCCGCCGTTCGTCACCACTACAGAGGAACTCGATCGCATCGTCACGGTCATTGATGAGTCAATCGGCCAGGCTGAGAAAGAGTTTCCTGAAGAAGTCAATGGCTGACCTGACAGGTTTTGTAGGCTATGACCCCGCCTGAGGCGGGGTCTTTCTTTATACTCATACTTGCTGCAACTGCTGATAGAACGCTGGATAGTCGAGTTGTCATAACAGGGAGAATCGCCACATGAACGACATTACCCGCCACGATCGAGCAGTAGGAGCGATGATGGGTGTTTTTGTCGGTGATGCCCTGGGCCTTGGCTGCCACTGGTATTACAACACCGATAACCTGCAAGCCGAATATGGTCCCTGGGTTGATAACTATCGGGACAACAGCCCTGAACGCACCGACACGTTCGGCTATATTGCTAAATACCGCTACGATCTTGGTTTGAGAGCCGGAGACCTCTCGCAGACCGGCCAGTTGAACGCCCTGTTGCTCGAATCAGTTGCCGAGCAAGCGGGGTATGACGAGGTAGATTTCACCGCCAGACTTGATGCATTTTTTGAATCTCTGGATGGCAGTGATCTCAGCGGGCGGTTTAGTGACTGGGCCGTTCGGGACACCTGGCGACACCGGCAGCTTGGCATGGCTTGGCATGAGGCTGGAAGTCTGGCGGACACCTCGGAGGCGGCACAACGAGCTGTCATTCTGGCTGCCAGGTACGCCGGGAACTACCATGAACTTGGCCGTCTTGCGCATAGCAATATCCGATTGACGCACCGTGATCGCTACGTTGCCGGCTGTTCACTAACTTTTGCGCTCGCAGTCGCCCTTCTGATCAATGGCATTTCCTGCCGCGATGTTGGAAATGAGTCAGGTCGACTGTTTCGCGACCCGACATTGTCACCGATGCTGGCGTCATTTGATGTTTCCCATCAGGTTGGCAACGGCTCCACCGGATGGCCGGAAGTTGACGTGGATCCGCGCGATGTCTGCAAGATCTACGGACTAGCATGTACCCTCGGGTTCATGGCGCCTGCGGCCTACTATCTCATTCATCGATTCCCGGATGATTTCGAGTCAGCAGTCCTGTACGCGGTAAACGCGGGCGGAAACAACATGGCGCGCGCCGCACTTACCGGAGCGCTATCAGGCGCGCTGGTAGGAGTTCAGGGTATACCTGAGCGATTCATAGCTGGTCTTGAAGACTCAGACCGGCTGCTGCAATTGGCCAAGGCCGTGGCAGTGGCTGCTGAAGAGGGATAAAAGCTAGCCCGGATTATTCACGGATGGTCGGGATGGGCGGCGAGCAGGAGCCAGAGTGGTTGTCCAGGATGAGAGCTGGCGAGGCGGAACCGGCGACCGGCCACAGGCGTGATCCATCACTCGGACCAGGGCAGCCAGTGCACCTCACTCGTCTTTGGCAAGCACTGTCAACGAGCCGGGATCGTCCCGTCGTGGGGGCGCGGGGGATTGCTACGACAACGCCATCACCGAGGCCTTCTTCGCGACCCTGGAGTGCGAATTGCTGCAACAGCATCGGTTTCGCACGCATACCGAAGCACGGTCGGCGCTCTTCGACTACATCGAAGGGTTCTACAACCCCCATCGCCGCCACTCCGCCCTCGGCTATCGTTCGCCAGCTGCCTGCGAGCAGACCATTGACCTGACCGTCGCCGCATGAAAGGAGTTATCCTGATTAACCAGTGATGAGTTGTCCACTAAAGCGGGGTAACTCCACCGCTTGAGCCGGTCGGTGCGCACGGCGGGGGTGGCCCGTTCGGCGACCAGCCGGGCTGGCAGGCGGGCTTTGGCGCTGAGCCGGATCGTTCTCAACAACAGCGCACTGGGGTAGATCGTGTACTCCCGGATCTCTTCATAGAAGAGCCAGATTCCGTTGGCAACGAGCCAGACATAGATCCAGAATCCGAAGTTGCGAAGCTGGAAGAACTTGACCGGATAGCTCCAACCCGACTCGGCCAGTGTGTTGGATCGCTCTTCGGGCACACCAGTAGCGCTCATGGCTGCAACCAAATCTCGGTGAATCGAATTCTGTTGATCATGTCTGCAATCTGCTGGGTTGTGCCTCGACTGACATTCGGTGGGTCCTCCACGTCGACCTCGACGCCTTCATAGGTGAATGCGAACAGTCCGCTACTCGTTTCGACGCCAAACACTTCCGTCCCGACGCCGGTCACTCCCTGCGGCAGGGTTACCGAGAGCGTCCCGGCTTCGAACTCGATATCGTCACGCTGGTCACTCAGCTGCTGTACCAGCTCCTCGGAGATGTCATCAAAACGGCCTGTCTTGATGTTAAAGGTGACGCCCTCGCTAAAGACGGTTACGTTACCTCCTTCTACGTTCGCCATCGGCACGCCTTCGTATAGCTAACCTGCTGCCGGCGTGAACTCAACCCCGGCTCCGGCGTCAACGACCGTGCCAGCTTCGATGGCATCTCCATCGATGGCCTCGTTGATTGCCGGCATGATGCCTGCCCAGAGCAGGGCGATCCCAAGGACGGCCAGTCCAGGCCAAATGGTTCAGCGATCAAGCCCCATGAAACGTCGTTCAACCGGCGGCCGATCCCCGATTTCCCACGCTTGCACCGTCAGTTCCAATTCTTTCGGGTTATTACGATCCAGTCTGTGCCAGTTCGGCTTGTGCGGCCTGGTCGACAGTTACGTCCGCCTTTGCCGCTAGCTCCCGGCGCATATAGACGAAGGCGAGCAGCGCGGCGACGCCCCAGACAGTGGTCGAAATGATGCTACCCTCCGGGCCGAAATCTCCGCCACTCAGCAGATCTGTGGCATTCGACGTCTGTGCCAGCGAGACGATCGAATTCTCTTTGGTGGGGTTGCCGCTGACATCCAGCCCGAGGACATTCCCCTGGGCCCAGTTCCAGGCCGCGTGGATGCCGCAGACGAGCCAGAGCGATCCCTGTCCAAGCGCGATGAAGGTCGCGAAGAGCGCGAACAGCACCAGGTTGATGAGCACGAGCGGCTGGAATCCGCCTTCGTTCCCCAGATGGAGACTCATGAAAAGCAATCCTGGCAATGCGACGGCGAGCCAACCCGGGAGCTGAAGCGCTCCCACCTGTAGCTGGTAGCCGCGGTTGGCTGTTTCTTCGGTGGATCCCTGGATGATCCAGACGCCGAGCAGCAGGATGACCGGGATGAGTGCCGATGCGCCGCTGGTGACGCCCTCAGGCGCATCCACCCGCTCGTACTGGCCAAAGGCGATCGTCAGGAGGGTCACCGCAGCCATCATCAAAGCCCCGATGAGGAGACCCAGCCCGAAGCGCTGGAGGCCACCGGGGCCGATGAACCCGATCGTCCGACCCGGCCGCCGTTCTTTGTAGGCAACCCACATCACGAGCAATACAAACGTCACGAGCCAGGCAACGCCCTCGACAATCTGAGCCGTCGCCGACCCATCGCCGTAGTCGAGGATCGCGTCCATGCCCGGAATGATGATCGAGCCGGGAACAACGAAGCAGGCGACTGAGACGATGTAGGCCAGCCACCAGCGTGTCGGCCGTTCTGCTCCCGTCGCAGCCTGGACTAGCTCGGATCTCCGAACGATTGACTCAGCAGCTCGATCTTGATTCATGGGTTGTAGCCCTTTCCATAGTCCGTTAGATCGGCAGAGTGAGGGTCGGTTGAGTCGCGAAAAACTCGACTTTACGCGAAAAACTCGACTTTATATGCATGGGGAGATTAACGGTGAGTCCGTACTAGTGTCAAGCCCGAGGTCTATGGGAAATCGTTCTTGGCCATGACGCCACGTCGCGGACTCCACAGGGGCGTGCCAGTTCCAGCCAGGAACGGTCGGGGGCGTCAATCTCTGTGCGGCTAGGCTGGCTCTTCCCTGGGCTCACCAGATTCCTGTTGGTCTGCATTGGCCAACCGCTGCTCGTGGAGTGGCCGGTAGCGGTCGTAGGTCGAATGTTTCCTCATCGACGAGACTCCCCGTCACTATCGTGTCGATCGAATTTTCGAGACTGGAGAAGCGGATCGTGGCGCAACGTCGTAGCGTCGTTCTGGTCAGGATACCCGCAGGCAACCTGGAAGACGCGTTGGCGCATCAACGAGGTCTGCGGGTGGCGCACCGGACCGCTGAGCCACTCCGGGATGACCGCCGCCATGGCCGCACAGATCCCGACCGCATCCCCGGCTTCAGCCAACCAGAGCAGGCCACCATCACTGGTCAGCTGCTCGAGGTCAAAGCGGGCTTCGATGGTCCCGGATGGGCGGGCAAAGGTCGCCGATGGTGTGGCAGACTGCATGAGATGACACCTCGTGGGCTGGATTCGATTTGCTACCTACACCCATACCAGAGAGGTGTCTTTCTGTCACCCTATGAATAATCCGGGCTAGGAGTGCCGAATTCGTTCCGGGGTAAGAACAAGTCGCACAAAGCTGGTTGCGACCTCTCGCCACTCCTCAAGCGTCGCAGCCCGTTCAGGATTCGACAGATCCCAGTATTTGTGAGCCAGACGCTCGGCGAGCTCAAATGCGCCATCCTGGTGAACGGTAAGGATGCCGTCAACGGCGACCCAGTACTCCGGCTCTTGCAGCGTATTCGACACCATCAGTGACGCATAGGGATTGGATTGAGTCCGGCGGACCTTTACAGCGTTTTGTGCGCTAAACATCTGGATCGTCTCGCCATCCCACTCGTACCAGATAGGGATGGAGACGGGCCACATTGCACCGGAAGATGTTGAGAAAACGCCAATTCGGGTATCTCGCAAATAGCTGTCGTTTTTAGCGGTCATGAATGGCAAATCTGTTTTCCTTCACTGAGATATAGATAGAACTAGAATGATCTATATTGATCATTGTGACTTGATGAAACTGCCACGTCTCTGGTTTTTAGTTGTCATTTAACCCGCATCCTCTCGCAGAATGTCCCGGAGCCGTCCCAGACCATTTCGAACTCGAGTTTTGACAGTTCCAAGAGGAAGATCAAGGTGGCTGGCCATTTCACTCTGCGTCATACCAGAAAAATAGGCGAGTTCTATCAGTTCACGTTGCACTTCTGGTAGCTCGGTGACGGCGGCTCGTACGCGGTTGGCCTCTGTTTTTGTGACGACAAGATCTGATGGGTTTGGCTCGGTGTCGTGAAGCGTAGCTTCGAATACCTGAGAATCATCCGGAATCATCTCCCGACGCTGACGCCTGAGGATATCGATTGACCGGTTCCGCGCCACGCGATAGAACCACGGTGCGAATTTCCCTACGGTCGGATTGTAGCGCTCGGGTTTATTCCAGTAGGTGATGAAGACGTCCTGGGTGACATCTTCCGCCCGGGAAGGGTCTTTGAGAATGTTCATTGCGATAGAGTAGACCGTAGTCGCATGACGATCATAGAGCGTGCCAAATGCCTCGTGGTTACCTGCCCGAACACGTTCCGTGAGAATGGCATCAGCAGGGTAGCCGTCCGCTTCGACGGCAACCTGACGTTTCGCTGTCCCGCCGGCGGATTGTTTGGTTGACAAATCCGTCGTCTGATCCACAGTTGCCGAGTCCCGATCGTCACATCACACGAAATTAACCTGGGCACTGGCCGCCCACCCGAGAGACATCCTATCGTGAAATCACCCAACCTGTCTTGATATTTGAACTACCGGAGATGGATATTCCGCCAAAAATCGAAATTGAAGGTGGCGGATTGGGATGTTTAGGCTTATTATGAGTATGTTCGTCGACGGTGATGGCATCTAACATTCGTTGAGTGCTGTGTGCACTATGCCCAATTTCTTGCAGGGAGGGCATGCGATTTTTGCCCGTGTATTGCTTATAGCCTGGCTCCTCATCCTGACGCTCACATCTTCAATAGTAGTAGACCGTCCGATTCGTTCTGCTGCCGCACAGTCCTTGGATGCGGAGTCAATGTTGACCTCACGTATCATCGTGCATGGCGCTGCGCTCTCCTGGTCCGACGCAGTCGAATTGATCGCTGCCACTGGAGCGACTTCTGTGGCATCAGTCCCACGCCTGCCTGAAGCCTACCTGGCGCAGTACGCAAGTCCTGCCGAAGCGTCGCATGCTGAACAGCGGCTCAACCAGGAATCAGCGATTTCAAGCATCGAATCAGACGCGATGGCTCACTACGCATTTGAGCCAACAGACCCGATGTTTAAGGATCAATTCTGGGCACAGAGCATCGACCTTCCAGCAGCCTGGAACATCACCGCCGGTTCAGAATCCATCGTAGTTGCTGTGGTCGATTCCGGGGTGCAGGCCAGTCATCCTGATCTTGTTGGACAGGTCCTCCCTGGCACAGATCTCTACTATCGTGATGACATCCCAGAGGACGACATCGGTCATGGAACAGCAGTTGCCGGGATTATCGCCGCCCGGGGAGACAATGGCGTCGGCATCGCCGGTGTTGCGATGAATGTTAAAATTCTGCCGGTAAAAGTTGGCGGCAAAGACGGCGCTCCTATCTCCGTGTTGTCATCGGGCATCATCTGGGCTGTCGATCAGGGCGCTGACATTATTAACCTGAGCCTTGTTGCAGACCTTCCCAGTCCCACACTTCACGAAGCGTTGCAGTATGCGTATGACCGGAACGTTCCGGTAATTACCGCCGCTGGCAATGATCCGTACGCCATAACCTATCCAGGAAACTATGAAGAAGCGATCACTGTCGGGGCGAGTACGACCTGGGGTACGCTGGCATCGTTTTCGTCGACAACTAATCGGGTTGACCTGGTTGCGCCGGGCAGCAGCGTGCTGGCTCCCTGGTGGTCGGAGGTGAATGGCAATGGTTGGACAACCGTGACCGGCACCTCATTTGCAACTCCGATGGTAACCGGCACAGCAGCTCTGCTCCTGTCGATCAATCCGAATCTCGAGATCGAGGAAATTCGCGAGCTGCTGAAATCCAGTGCTGCACAGATTGGTGATGCCTTCCCTGAGGCAGGATCAGGAGCAGGTCAACTTGATGCCGGCACGGCTGTCCGGCAACTGCTCAGTAAATCGTTTGACGTAACCTGGTTGCCGGCAGATGATCCCGTTGCAAGCGGTCTGGCAGACCGCAGCTGGGTCTGGGGACCGGGATCAATACTGACCGGATTTGAGAACTACGTTGATGCCAGGGAGGGTGAACGGCTGGTCCGGTATTACGACAAGGCTCGCATGGAGATCAACGATCCTCTTGGGGATCTCAATGACCCGTGGTATGTCACAAATGGGTTGCTCGTGTCAGAGATGATCTCAGGGAAAATGCAGATCGGTGACAATCTGTTTGAATACCGTGGTCCGGCTGATGTTGCCGTAGCCGGTGATCCCTCAGACCCCGAGGCGCCTACCTATTCTGACTTTCGCAAACTCCTCGATGCGCCGTCTGGCAATACCGGTGAACTCGTGACGCAAATGGTCGACGCCAACGGAGTTGTCAGTGCTGTCGATTCCTACGGTGTATACGGGATTACTAACGGCGCCTATATAGCCGAAACTGACCATCAAATCGCCTCGGTTTTCTGGAATTTCCTGAACGGCTACGGGTTTATCCTGGTTGATGGTTCAGTTGAATACGGGCCGATTTTCGATCCAGTATTTTTTGCAACGGGTTTGCCGATCACCGAACCGTACTGGATGAGGGTGCACGTAGATGGCGAACTTACTGATGTGCTCGTCCAGTGTTTCGAGCGCAGATGTTTGACCTACAATCCGTCGAATCCCATCGAATGGCGTGTTGAACTGGGAAATGTCGGCCAGCACTACTACAACTGGCGGTATCAGGATGAATTCGTTACGAATCCAGATGCGCGATTCCAGGACGTTATTGATCGAGCGTCCCGAAATGGCGATCTCCTGCATCACCGAGTCCGGGAACTATATAGCCGAATTCATTGAGTTTCTCGTCGAATGCAGCCGTGTACACCCGGCAGTTCGGATCCGCTGCTAACGCCTGCTGGACGCCTAGCGGCGCAGCGACAAGACAAAGCAAATCAATCGGTCCACCGAAACTCTGACGAACGATCTCAATCGCCTTGCAGGCAGTTCCACCAGTGGCGAGCATTGGATCGAGGATGAATACCCGATCTGCGTTTGCGTTACCTACCGGAATATTCGAGGCATAGACGGTCGGTGCGAGAGATTTCTCATCGCGTTTGATGCCGATGTGGTAGAGCGGAGCGGCTGGAAACAGATCCCTGAATGATGGCTCGAATATCAATCCAGCCCGGAGAATGGCAACTCCGGCTATGCGCTCCAGGAGTTGATGTACATTTACTGGTTCTCCGGCGAAATTCTGCACAGTTGTGTCCTTGAGTGCGAGATCGCGGCAGGATTCAAGAAAGACCAGGTTTGCCAGCTGGTGCGCTGCCGAGCCAAACTCCCGGTAGGCGGTGGAAACATCGCGAACTCTGGCAAGAAGCGTCAGGGCGATGGCGTTGTTGACAATGGTCAACCTCGAGTGGCCTAAAATTTCCGATCGGTCTGGCTGTTCAAGGACTACTCTCTGATGGCTTGTTGAATCTGACACGGCTGACCTCGCTTAGCTTTCTTTGTTCATCTGAACCCACTTGCAATCAAGTTTTTCAGCCGCAAATTGAGCGAACGCGCTTGCCAGGTTCGATGCAGAGTGGACCTTCAACGACAACCTACTGCCGAGAGGCACGCCAACTCCCAGTTCAGTGGCAGCCTGTATCTGTACATCTTCCCACGGATTCGTCTGTTCCCTGCCCTTTTCTTCCGACAGGTACTGGTCTGCGCAGAGCCAGATCAACCGTGCGGCGACGACATCATCCGCATGGATCATGAGCGGATCTTTCTCATCGCCACCGACTATTCGAAAGACATAGTCGGCTTGAATCGCTGTCGCAAGTTCTACCGCCAACTGGTTTCTAAATGCAGATGCCTCAGTCCTCAATCTGGTGTGCGGGTGGCTGATACTTCGCCAGAAGTCGAACGGATTAGCTTGCGGGAATCCCGGAAACGCAATGATCTTGCCTGCAGTCAGCAACTCAACTGGAAGATAAAGCTCATCGAGCTTGCCACCCATATTGCGAAGGCCTAGCCTGAACCAGCCCTGATCGCCTGGATTCGCAATGCTCACCTCATATTGTTTTGCAGCATTCTTCCACCGCTGTCTGGTTGTCGAACCTGAAAAAAACGATCGAGAAGTTTGCGCCAGCATCAACGTTGCCTGATGTTGACGCTGGTGGAACCGGCGAACTGTCGCAAACACCGCACGTGGACTGGCCCTGGAGTCGACGAGAAGCAAAGTGGCGTCAAGGGATGCAGAATATGGTTCGAAGACCGGCTCACCGGTTGAAATTGCTACGACCGCATTCCTGGACTGAGGTCGCTCCCATCGACTGTTTTCCGCTACAGTACCTGGCGCACGCCATCGGTTCAACACTTGCAATATGTGGCAGTCCTGTCACTAACTCTCTCTGTGTTGTCTTTGCGTATCTGAACCGTCGTGCCGGTGTCTCATTTTTCGCGTGGCAACGACCTGGCCACCAGTTCAGCGATATGGAGCGCTCGAACTGAACTGCCGCGCGCCTCAAGGCCGCCACGAATTTGAAGCAAGCAGCCGGGATTATCACTGACGATGAACGCGGCGCCGGTACTGGTTGCATTGGCCAGTTTTTTGCCGAGTATTGTGGTTGACAATCGGGGATAGTCGACTGAGAACGACCCGCCAAAGCCACAGCAGACGTTCGAATCCACCATCTCAATCAGTTCGAGACCAAGGATATTAGTAATGATCTCTCTGGCTGGGGCCCCGAGACCAAGTGCATTCGAGGATTGACAGGCGTCATGGTAGGTCACTTGCTGCGGCTGCGAGGGCCGGCTGAAATCCTCTGGCTGCAGGCGAGCAATGTCGGTTATGAAGGTGGTGAATTCGACGAGCCTGCCAGCCTGCGCCTGGGCACGTTCCAGCCACTCAAGATCATCTCTGAAGAGCGTCTGGTAGTCCTGAGATATAGCTGCCAGGCAACTTGTCGAATTCGTCAGCACATAGTCGGCATCGACTCGCTCAAGCATCTCAATCGTCTGTTTCGCCATTGCCCGGCCGTGCTGCCGGTCGCCGACGTTGAGCGCAACAAGGCCACAGCAGTGTTGGTTCTCAGGGAAATCGATCTTGCAGCCGCAGGCGGCTAGCACGGTCATGACAGCTTCCCCCATTTCTGGGGCGAGACGGTCGATCATACAACCTGGAAAATAAGCGACGGAAAGCCCTTTCGCCTGGCTGCCGGAAAGTATCGGAACGTCAGAAAAATCGTCGTTTTTCACCCGTTTGCGGAGCGGGGTTCGAGCCGGTGAAGTAAGGGTACGCCCTTCGGTGAGATCGGGACGAAATGGTATATGCCGCAGCGAGCCGTCAACCGAAATGGATTGAGCTGCCAGCGAAGCCAGTCCCGCCCAGCGCTGGCCGCTAGCTGGATCACTCCATCGGTCGATTGCCATCTCTTTCAATCTCGGCATCCCGAATTGCTCGGTGACTCTGGCTCGCACGTTCAGGATAAGCTCTGGAATGGGAATCTCAGCCGGACAGACCATCTCACAGGCGTTACAGGAGACACAGAGGCTCTGCGGACCGGCAGCTTTATCCAGACCATGGTGCATCGCCGTCATGACCAGTCCGATTGGTCCAGTGTAAATGTGTCCGAAGACATGCCCGCCAACGACTTTATACGGTGGACAGACGTTTGAACAGGCGCCGCAGCGGATGCACTGCAGGGCCGACCGCATCTCGGGGTCACGCCGGGCTTCTTCCCGGCCATTGTCCAGCAGTACGATATGCACATATTTGGGACCGTGAGCGCCGGTCACTAGCGTGCCGCCGATGTCGGCGGATTTGCTTGGTCCGGTGATAAACGATACGTAGACGGACAGTTTCTGACCGGTTCCGGAACGCGGCAACATTCTGAGAATAGCGGCTGCGTCTTCAAGCGAGGGAACGATTTTTTCGATGCCCAGTACGGCAATATGGACCGGCGGCAACGTCGTCACCAGCCGTCCATTCCCTTCGTTAGTGACAATTACCAACGTTCCGCTCTCGGCAATAGCGATGTTCGCGCCAGAGATGCCAATATCGGCGTCAATGAACTCCTGGCGCAGCCGTTTGCGGGCAAATTGCACGAGCTCTTCGGGATCGTTTGGAAGCTGTTCACCCGCTTCAACCGAAAGGAGCTGCCGGACTTGCTCCTGGTTGACGTGAATCGCCGGCGCGATCAGGTGCGAGGGCGTGTCCCCAAGAAGCTGGATGATCCACTCACCCAGATCGGTCTCGACCACACGAATCCCGTCTTTCTCAAGCACATGATTCAGATGGATCTCTTCAGTCACCATCGATTTGCTTTTGACGGCGAGCTTCGCTTCGTGCTGTCTGGCAATATCCAGAACGATCTGACAGGCGTCTTCCGGCGTGGCGGCGAGGTGAACGTGAGCGCCAGTCGCTTCAGCTTCTCGGGTGAATTCGTCGAGCAACTCCGGTAATCGAGCCAGGGCATCTCGTTTTAACTGGTTGACCCGCTGACGCGGTCCTTCAAAATCATGGGAAGCGAACGCCTGATTCCGGCGTTCGCTCAATCCGCCGAGGGATGAAGACATGGCTTCACCAAGGTCTGAATCGGCGACCGCGGCGTCCACTCGCCGATGAAAAGCTTTGCTATCTGGCTTTTTGAGCGTGCCTGGCATCTGTATACCTCCAGGCGGCAGTATAACCGAGTGTTGTTTGCATGCTAGAGTGTGGTTCGGAGATTTGGGTAGTTAGATTGGATTGAAAGATGCGCGCACAGGATGCCTACATATCTCAGATTCAAACGATGACGGATGAGATTAACGCTACGCTGGACGAGATGCCAGCCGATTTGATCCACCGTCGACCAGGACCGTCGCTGAACCCGGTCGGCTGGAATTTCTGGCATCTCCTCAGAATCTGGGACCTGGAGCTCAACGTCCTTATCCAGCAACGTGACCCTTCGGAAGATTCGTGGCATCGAGGAAACTTTACCGAAAAGAGCGGCTACAACCCGGATGGGAAAGGCGCACGCAATGCCGGGACCGGTATGGGATATTCCGACGCTGAGGTTGATGAGGTGCAAATCCCGCTCGCCGTCATCCGCGAATACCAGCAGTTTCTCCAGCAAGAGACCGAGCAATATCTCCGGAATGCCGACGACGCAGAGTTAAACCGGCAAACGACTTTCTGGCGAGGAGAAACCAGTTGCTCAAAGATCGTCGAGCAGATGATACGCAACGGCTGGATGCACTATGGTGAAATTCGCTACGCGAAAGGCATGCTCGGTTATCCGGACGCTACCTATCCGAAAGCCGACTAAACGTAGAGCAGAACTGACAAGGCGGCGTCGAAATGAGTGAGGAACGCACTGCGGCGCAGGTCGCTAGATCCTGCAACCAGTTTCTGTCGGGGCACTACCGTCCTTCTCCACAAGAATATCTCCAGGAACTGGCGGACCGTACCAGCGAGGACATAGAAGCAGATACCTATGGCAAAGGTGAGCTGATCGAAGACTTCGAGCAGGAAGTTGCCGAACTGCTGGGCAAGGAATCGGCTGTGTTCATGCCCAGCGGCACCATGGCGCAACAGATCGCTCTGAGGATCTGGTCTGATCGAATCGGAAACACCACCGTTGCCATGCATCCGACAAATCACCTGGATCGTGATGAGAACTGGGCCTACGAGTACTTGCATGGCCTCAAAGGGCTGTCGGTGGGTGACCCGAACCGGGTGTTAGCCCTGGAAGATCTTCAAGCCGTTCGTGAACGAATCGGGATGCTCGTGCTTGAGCTACCGCAGCGTCGGATTGGCGGGCAGCTGCCAGCCTGGGACAATCTCGTCGAGCTGACCGGTTGGGCACGGGCCGAAGGCGTAGTGACCCACATGGATGGCGCGCGACTCTGGGAGTCTGGGCCATTTTACGGGCGACCGTATGATGAAATCGCCAGCCTCTTCGACACGGTGTATGTGTCTATGTATAAGGGTTTAGGCGGTCTGGCAGGCTGTGTCCTGGCCGGTCCTGATGATCTGATCGCTGAAAGTCGCATTTGGCAGCACCGTCAGGGTGGCAGGCTCATTCGCCAGTATCCGTACCTGCTCTCCGCCAGGTTCGCGCTGGTGGACCGGCTGGAACGCATGCCGGCATATCATGAGCGAGCGAAAGAGATAGCAGCTGCTATCGGAGTGATAGATGGCATCACGATTGTTCCAGATCCTCCGCAGACGAACATGATGCACATCTACGTTCGAGGCGATCGTGAGCGACTTTTAACGGCCGCGTTGGACGTGGCCGAAGAGCACCAGACGATGGTATTTCATCAATTCCAGTCCAGCCCGTTGCCGGACTACAGTATGACCGAGATCTCGATCGGCGATGCCGGACTCGATATCCCGCTGGATCTGGTAAAGACGCTTGTTGGAGAAATTCTGGAGCGGGCTTCGCTACCAACCAGGCTTGTAGCTGGCTGATGGCTGTTCCAAACCAGGTAAATGACATCTGGAACGACAAGATGTCCGGTGTCGATCAGCGACACGCCGATAATGCATCGAAAACGTTTCTGATCATCTGGCGTGAGATTCCGGCTTGATTCAGGCGGGTTGTTGTGCTTCTGAACTGACCGGTTCTATCGCCTTACATCACTATCCTCTTGCCCGTACTACATCTTGCTGGTTGAAGTTGTTTCGTTCAGGGTGAGAGTAAAGAGGAGGAAATTTTCTTGGCACAGAAATTGACGGCTGAATTGATGGCCGATCTTGTGACACCTTCCGATCCTCAAATCAGTCCGGATGGCAGATGGGTAGTAGCTTCAGCTGGTCCATTCGCCAAACCTGGAGATCACCCTACCGCTGCCCTCTGGCTGGCGGACACCACTGGCACAGTGCCAGCCAGCCAGATAACGACCGGGTTGGCAAACGATATTCGTCCGCTCTGGTCTTCGGATAGCACAGCCATTGCATTTCTTTCCGATCGCAAGAAACCGGAGATCAATCAGCTCCAGCTCCTCAGCTTGCAGGGCGGCGAAGCATTGTCGCTGACTGAAGAGCCTGGCGGGATTGCTGATTTTGCCTGGTTGCCGGGAAACAAACACATCGCCGTGCTCATCATCGACGCCGAGGATCCGGAGACAGTTGAAACCAGAAAGCGAACGAAAGACGATGTATACGTCTATGGCGCATTCTGGCCATTCGCCCGTCTGGCCATGCTTGATGTCGAAACCGGTGAGATTCATCGATTTGATCATGGCGATGTGCACTTCCGGAACATCGCGCCATCGCCCGACGGTGAAAAGCTCGTCGCTGTAGTTAGCGATCTGCCAACGCTTGACTCAGGGTCTGTCACCGGAAGATTCTGTCTGGTTGATGTTGACTCGGGTCATCTCCAGACGATCTGTGCTGCCAGAAGACAATCAGGAACGCCGGTATGGTCAAGGGATGGCAACACTATTTATTTTGTTGCCGGAGCAGGCGCTACTCCGGTGAGCTCGTCTCAGCTCTGGGCTGTCGCGGCAACACCTGATGCTGAGCCAGAACTGCTGACTGGTGATTTGCCCGCCTGTGTGACTGCAATCACCAGAGGCAGATCCAGTGACCAGATTCTTGCAAACGTCGCCACTGGGGTCGAATCAGACATCTATTGCCTCGATCCAGACAGTGGCGATTTTGTACAGCAATCCCACTTCAACGGAGATCTGCAAGGGTTATCAGTCAGTGACAGTGGAGAGATGATCGGCGTGCTTGGCAGCACCGCGACCCGACCATTTGATCTTTATGCTGGCTCCCCGGATTCCGGTTTGCAGCGAGTCAGCGATTTTCATCACTCATTCGACGACATTGTCTTTGGTCATCAGAAGGTGATGACCTGGGAGAGGAACGGGTTTACTCTGGACGGTATCTTAATCTGGCCTCCTGGACAGTCTCCCGATGATGGACCGCTGCCGACAACCGTCTCGATTCATGGCGGTCCCTATGGTCGTTGGGCTAATGCGTTCTCACACAGCAGACCGTTCGGCCACTGGCTGGCGGCGCAGGGATATCTCGTCTTTCAGCCAAACCCGCGCGGCGGTTCAGGTCACGGGCAACGCTTCGCAGAGGCGGTGCTTCACACCGTCGGGAATGAAGACTATCTCGATATCATGGCCGGCGTCGATGCGATCATTGAAGCTGGGTATGCCGATCCAGATCGAATCGGTTGCGGTGGCTGGAGCCAGGGCGGGTTCATGACCGCCTGGATCGTTGGTCACACTGATCGGTTTAAATGCGGAGTTATGGGCGCTGGTGTCAGTGACTGGGGCATGATGATCGCCACGAGTGACATCGAGTCCTATGAGACTGAGATGGGTGGCGGAAACCCGTATGCTAGCGTTGGTCCACACTCGTTCGATGCTCAGTCTCCGATCAGCTTTGTTCACCATGTGAAGACCCCGGTTCTCATCATCCATGGAGAGGAGGACGAACGTGTCCCGGTTTCGCAGGCTATCTTTTTTCACCGTGGCTTAGTCAGGTATGGAGTAGAGCACGAACTCGTCATCTATCCTCGCGAACCACACGGTTTGCGTGAACGCGCTCACGTCATCGATTGGCATCACCGGGTAGTAGACTGGTATAAACGCTGGCTTCCGGTGTGTGAACCATTCGAGGCTTGACCGATCAAACAGACTGGAAAAGGGAGCTGGCACAAACGAAGGACGTTGTATGCAGTGCTGACTAACAATATACATCCACACAGCGTTCACCAGTCATTCTGAAAATTAGCAATCCGGTTATGGAGCTTACCCGCTGTAACACGTGCTGCATTAAGCCAGCCAAACTGGTAGCTGCAGCCTGTAGCTTTTCCAGGGTAAATCCCGTATTTTGCCCAATCTTTGCGCTGGACGGCTCATACGCGGGATGAATACACCTGATATCACGTTCATCCTTTCGATACAGCTTGCGGTAGCAGTCGTTATCGCGGTGATCGCTCGTCGTTTGAGGATACCGTTGACCGTCATCCTGGTGCTGGCGGGGTTCATTGTTGCCTCATTGACCGGCCTTGAAATTCCGCTCGAAGGAGACCACCCGACTGATGTCATCATCTTTCTATTTCTACCAGTCCTGGTATATGAAGCGGCCATAAGCCTCAATCCTCGTACTTTTCTTCGCGATCTCAATGCGATTCTTGTTCTTGCTATTCCGTCCGTGATTATCGCTTCACTACTCATTGGTGGAACTTTGCACTACGGGTTTGGCATGGCGATGGCTACGGCTTTGCTCTTTGGCGTGCTTATATCCGCCACTGATCCGGTCGCGGTGACGGCTGTCTTCCGCGAACTTGGCGTTCCAAACCGTTTACTGACCATTGTCGAAGGTGAAAGCCTGCTCAATGATGGAGTAGCAATTGCTCTATTTAATATCGTCCTGATTGCAGCATTGGGTGGCTCGGTCAGCGTCAGCCAGGGGGTCATTGAATTTATCAAAGTTTTCTTTGGTGGTATCGCAGTAGGGTTTTTGATTGGCCTGGCATTTGCAACAGTTCTGCCCTGGTTAGATCGATTGCCAGCTGCAGCCCTTTCGATGGCTGTCGCCTACGGAGGGTTCGCCCTCAGCGAGCATGTCCTCGGTGTCTCAGGCGTCATGACGACGGTTGCGATTGGACAGACAGTCGCCGGTCTGGGGCCAAGCCGTGCCTCCCTTGAGGTTCGCCAAACCTGGCACGAAATGTGGGATGCCTTAGGGTTCATTACAAATGCATTGCTTTTCCTCCTCATCGGAACCGCTATCAGTGGAGAACTGCTTGTTTCCAATATTGGAATGATCCTGGCTGCTATCGTCGTTGTGCTTGCGGCGAGGATCATCGCGATCCTCCCGCTTGTGTCAATCCTTGAACGATTCTCAAAAATTTCGACCATAAACATTCAGAGCCAGGCAGTGTTAATCTGGGGCGGTTTGCGAGGTGGAGTCGCGCTCGCCTTAGCTCTGGCACTTCCTGAAGCATTGCCGGAGAGAAATCTACTGATTGCAATGACCGGCGGGGTTGTGTTGGCCACACTGCTGATCAATGCAACCACGATTTCCTCCATGGTTCGCTGGCTTGGGATGGACGAGTTGCGCCATGTTGACCAGGTATTAGCGGGCGGCGCGGCGCTCTCAGGGATTTCAGTCGCCAGGCAACGGCTCGAAGACCTTGGGATTGAAGATCAGGTTATTGCCGCTGAAATGGATCGCGCCGAAAGATCGTTGCGATCTGAACTGCAGAAGATCCCGCTCACTGACGAAGAAGAACGCTCTCTAGTGACGCTGAGCGGGCTACATGTCGAAAGAGAAACCTACTTACATCTTCATGATGTTGGTCTTATCCAACCTTCAGTTACCAGACGGCTTTTGAATGAAGTTGAAGATCAAATCGAAGAGGTGAGTATTGGACACTTCTCTGACGAGTCGCTGGAACGCGGTAAACATCCGTTCTTTGATGGGATCTTTCAACGCGTTTTTGACCGGTTACCGGATCCGAAACTTAAACGACCTATTGATCTGATCTATGACGAGGCTACTGCTCGTCAAGTGGCAGCTCGCAGAGTTAGCGACACGCTGGATTTACTTGCCCACTTACCGAACATAAGCGACACAGCTGTCGCTCATTCCAAAGAACTTTTTAGAAAATCGGAAGCAGAAGCTTTGTCAATACTGCCCGGTTATGATGAGCATGAATATCATCTCCAGACACAGCGTCGGCGACAAGCGTTGGCAGTCAGTCAGCTTTCTTCTACAGAAATTCTCAACCAACTGACGTCAGTCGGGCTGCTACCGGAGATTGTAGCGCGCAGAGCTGCTCAAACGATTTCCAATGAAGTGACAGGCAATAACAATAGTGAAGTTATCGACCGCCAAGGGTTGCTACATCAAGTCAGAGCGGGATTGCCGGTCGTCACCACGGACGATTCTCAAATTGGCTATGTTCATCAGGTTCAAGGAAGCGGGGCCATCGTACCGGGATTTATTGTCCGTTATGGACTGTCAGGTCTAAAAAGAAAACATCTCACGATTGAGACAGTTCAAGAAGTTACCGATGAGGCAGTCATTCTGAATATTAATCAGGCTGATTTTCATCAACTACCAGATATAGATTCACCGATCGAGTCAGCCGAACTATAACCTGTCCGAGATAGATTGAGATCAGATCCACTACCAAATCAATCATGTTCACGAACAGTTGATGATCGTGAACCCAACCTGACAAATTGAATACCAGACAATGCTAGATGACGGTATTGTCCGGGTAGTTCTCCAGTTTATCTTTGACCGCTGCCAGGAAACGTGTGGCAACCAATCCATCAAGTATCCGGTGGTCGATCGTCATTGACATATTCATCATTGAACGGATGGCGATCATATCGTCAACGACCACTGGACGCTTCACGATAGCTTCCATCGACAGGATTCCAGCCTGTGGCTGGACCAGCATCGGGGTAGAGAGGATTGAACCGAGTGTTCCAGGGTTGTTGAGCGTAAAGGTGCCACCTTGAACGTCATCCGGCTGGAGGCGATTCTCCCGCACACGATTGATGACCTCGTTCGCTTCTCGCGCCAGACCGGTAAGGTTGAGCGAGTCAGCATTTTTTACGACCGGAACGATTAACCCGTCCTCCAGGGCGACGGCGATACCCACATTGATGGCGTGGCGGAGAACAATGTTCCCATCGTCCCAGCATGCATTAACCTGCGGCATCTCGCGCAGAGTCCGGGTCGTTGCTTCGAGTACGAACGGCAGGTAGGTGAGTCCAAAGCCCTCGCGTGTGAGAAATTCGTCTTTGAGACGCTCACGAATGGCGACGATACGGGTCATGTCAGCTTCCATCCAGGTCGTTACCTGTGGCGCTGTGTAGGCAGATCGAGTCATGTGTTCTGCGACTTGCTTGCGGATGTGAGTGGCTTCAACAATTTCATCACCCGGCATCAGCTGAATAGTGCTTGCGGCTGGAGGAACACGGGTTTCCTGTTGTCTTCCTGATGCCGGCATCACCTCAATTTCAGGTGTTGGAGCTGGGGCTGCTATAACAGCTTCAATATCGGTCTTTGTTACTCTCCCGCCGATACCGCTACCAGAAATACTGCCTAAATCAATGTCATGTTCGGCAGCCAGGCGTCGAACCAGCGGCGATGAACGAATCTGAAGCATCGCTATTTCATCGCGCTCTGCGCGGGCGTTTTCGATGTCCGCAATGGCGGGTTGCCTTGTGGCACTCGTGAGAGGCTGAGATTCAGAGACTGTATCGGACTCAGCAACCTCTTCAGTTTGTTCAACCGGAACTTCTTGCAGCACTGTGGCCGTTCCGGTTCCCTCATCAATAACGGCTATGGCCTCGCCGACCGGCACGACATCGCCTTCTTGAGAGAGAAGTTCCAGGATTGTTCCGGAAACTGGCGCGGGAACCTCGGCATTTACCTTATCTGTGATAACTTCGACGATCGGGTCATATCGGTCGACATAATCTCCAATTTTGATGAGCCAACCGGCAATCGTTCCTTCGGTGACGCTCTCTCCCAGTTTCGGCATCTGAACGCGCGTGCCTTGTGCTGTATCAGTCATGTCGGTACTCCCACGAGATTAGTAGGCCGCAAGTTCGTCAATTGCCTGCCTGATGTCTTCGCTGCCTATCAAGAATGCCTGTTCGAGTGGCGGGCTATAGGGCATTGCCGGGATATCTGGCGACGCCAGTCTCCGCACCGGCGCATCGAGAAAGGCAAAGACCTTTTCACCTATTTCCGCCGCGATCTCGCCGCCAATGCCACCAAACCGATTTGCTTCATGGACAATCAGCACTTTGCCGGTCTTGGTCGCGGAATCGAGAATCGTCTCCCAATCCATAGGTTTTAGCGACCGGAGATCGATCACTTCGATTGATGCGCCGTTGTTGCTTTCGGCGACGAAGGCGTCAGCGGCTGCGACGGCTTCCTGTAGATAGTATCCGTAGGAAACAATGGTCAGATCTGAACCTTCGCGCACAATTTTCGCTTTCCCGAGCGGGACGGTGTACGGATCGTCAGGCACGTCACCGCTAATTGCGCGGTAGGCTCGTTTGTGTTCAATGAAGAGGACCGGATCCGGATCCTGAATTGACTCGAGCAACATACCCTTGGCATCATGCGGATCGATTGGCGCGACGACTTTCAGACCGGGCACATGGGTGTAAATGGCTTCAATACTCTGTGAGTGATAGAGGGCGCCGTGGATGCCGCCTCCGTACGGAGTCCGGATGACCATCGGGCAACCAAAATCACCGTTTGAGCGATACCGCAACCTGGCGACCTCGCTCATAATCTGATCCATCGCCGGTGGACTGAAATCAATGAATTGAATCTCCGGCACGGGGATCAAACCATTCACCGCCATACCCAGCGCCGCTCCAATTATCTGCGATTCTGCCAGCGGTGTGTCAACGACTCGCATCTCTCCATATTTGTCGAGAAGGCCGTCCGTCACTCTGAACACGCCTCCCCGGACGCCGACATCTTCTCCCAGGATGACAACTCGATCATCCTGTTCCATCGCCTGATCCAGTGCTTCATGGATGGCTTCAATAAGCAGCTTCGTTGCCACCGCTGTTTCCTCTCAAGTTAGCCGAAATGAAATCTTGAACCAGTCTCGTTTTAACCTGCTGGATCCGCAAAGAGATGATCGGAGAGCGATTCTGGACCAGGCAACGGCGATGATTCGGCGAATTCCGTCGCATCATTCACCGTCTGTTTCACTCGCTCCATTGCCGCCTCTTCCCACTCTTCATCGATGATACCCATGGCTGTGAGCCGGGCGCGGGTGGACCGGATAGGACCGGCAGAACGCAACTCCATCAGTTCTTCTTGTGGTCGGTAGGTCGAGTGATCGTCGTCGCTTGAGTGAGGCTGAAAACGGCGTACCATGGCTTCGATCAGCGTTGGGCCTTCGCCTGAACGCGCTCTATTCACCGCCTCTTCAGCTACTTCGTAGACGGCTACTGCGTCCAACCCATCCACGGTAAAGCCAGGTATTCCATATCCATCGGCTCTCTGGCTGACCTCCCGAACTCCCATTTGCTTGCGGACCGGGACGGAAATGGCATAGCCATTGTTCTCGCAGAGAAAGATAACGCCGAGTTTGTGGATGGTCGCGAAGTTCACCGCTTCGTGAAAGTCGCCATGGCTCGTCGCGCCTTCGCCAAATCCGACGATAGTTACTGAATCCTCGCCGCGGCTTTTCGCGGCGAATGCTATCCCTGTTGCATGGGGGATCTGGGTCGCGATTGGGCTTGATGCCGAGAGCACATGATGTTGCTTTGAGCTGTAGTGCCCCGGCATCTGTCTGCCGCCGCTGTTGGGATCGTCTGCCCGGGCAAGCATGTGCAACATTACATCCCGGGCGGTGACACCGAAACGGAGCGACATCGTCAGGTCGCGGTAGTAGGGCACCAGCCAATCCCGGACAGGATCAAGCGCAAAAGCTGCGCCTGCCTGTGCTCCTTCATGACCCTGACCGGAGACCGCGAATGGCGCTTGTCCGGCGCGGTTCAGCAACCACATCCGTTCGTCAAGTGCCCGGGCAAGCAACATCGTCTCGAACATCTCCCGCCCGATTTCGGGCGTTAGCACATTTTCAGATTGTTTCCTGCCTTCGAACGTCCTTGTTCGTTCGGTAACTTCGTTAGCCATGCTGCACCTCCAATGTGCGCTTTCTGCGACGCGTAATTCAAATGTGTTCTCAACGCTGCATCACAAATCCAGGCAAGACCGAATGCTCGTTCACAGCTTCCAACCGCGGAAACGACAGCACAATCCTCTCTAGATATGAAGTGCGCCGTCGCCAGCAGCGAGGGCTGCTTCGTGCATCACTTCAGAGATCGTTGGATGTGCGTGGACGGTGATGCCAATCTCCCAGGCCGTTGCTTCGAACATCAGCGCCAGCCCGGCTTCGGCGATCAACTCGGTCGCAATGCTCCCAAGCATATGAACTCCAAGCACCTGGTCTGTATCGGCGTCAACGACCATCTTGACCAGACCGGTTGTGTCACCGTCTACCCGCGCTTTTCCGCTAGCAGTCATCGGAAACTGGCCGATGCGGACATTGTGGCCGTTTTCGACCGCCTCTTTTTCTGACAATCCGACCGAGCCAATCTCCGGATGACAAAACGTTACCCAGGGGATCTTCTTGTAGTCGAGCGTTTCCGGGTTGTGGCCGGCGATCGTTTCGACGGCAACAACTCCCTGGTGCATTGCCGTGTGGGCTAACTGCTGAAGTCCGGTGACGTCACCGATGGCGTAGACACCTTCGACATTCGTTCGCATATGATCGTCAACGGTAATGAACCCCTGGTCGTTGACCTCGACGCCAATTTCTTGAAGACCGTACCCTTCAATATTTGGCACACGCCCTATGGCGACCAGCATCTGGTCTACCTCGATGACTTCATCACCGTAGGTCATCTTGATGCCTTCTTCGGTTAGCTCGAAGTCGTCGGCAGACGGACGAAAATCGGTGATCATTCTGATTTTTTGCCGGCGAAATGAACGTTGCAACTGGGTAGAAATTTCCTCGTCTTCATTCGGAGCGACGCTACCAACCAGGATGACTTCCGCGTCAAACTCACGATAGACGCTGGCGAATTCAAGCCCGGTTGCTCCGCCACCGCGCACGATAACCCGTTCCGGCATCACCTCTGAATAGGTGGCGTGGTCAGACGTCAGTATGCGAACGCCGTCAGATTCGAGACCCGGGATTTCACGCGGTGTTGTTCCGGTGTCGATGATGATGTTGCTGGCGGTAACTTCAGTTTCTTCCCCGTCTTCACCAGTAACGGTTATCGTGCGCGGAGACGTCAGGGTTCCCCAGCCTTCGAATACGTCGATCGGGTGACGACGGAAGAGGAACTGAATCCCTTTGTAGTTCTGATCAACCACATCCCTGGCGCGTTTCATCGCCTGGGCATAATCCAGCGTCACTTCACCAGGATTGACGCCAAACACCTCGGCTTTCTTGACTTCGGTGGCGACGCTTGCCGATTTCAGGAGCGCCTTGGCAGGAATACAACCGCGATGGATACAGGTCCCGCCAACAAGATCTTTTTCGACGACAGCCACACGCATACCCAACTGGCCTGCCCGGATGGCAGCAACGTAGCCACCGGTACCGCCGCCAAGGAATGCAATATCATATCCGTTCTCTGACATGTACGATTTCGCCTTTTTCTTCTGGGCCTCAGTGACTGTCGCCACCTCGTGTATTCGTTGAGAAGCCCGTTGCTTCTCAGACATTATCTTACTGTGTCATCCTGGTCCACACCGTGATCAGATTCACGAATAGTCCAGTTTCGATCACCTGATCGCAAAGTCGTTCTATATAATGCCGATCTAGATTTGCGACGCCGGAGAGTCAGATGAGCAAAGACCCGTACAGTGCAGATCACCAACTTGACTACTCCCGGCCATTTGGCTGGTGGGGGCCGCACCTGGACCGGCCGGAGCGTCGATCGCTTCCGTGGCTGGTGAATAGCCAGTTCATATCGTTGAGATCGGCGGCCTTCCTCAGCCTGGCCGTCGAGTGTCGGCGTTCGTTGATCGTGGCTGCCAGGCCGCTCAAGGCGGGGAAGACAACTACATTGACCGCGTTGATCGATTTTCTTCCTCCAGCAACAGACCGGATCTACATTCGTGGTGTCTATGAGCGGTTTGCATTCCTCAACGAGGTCGCCAGTGATCAGGCCTATATTCTGTGCAACGAAATCAGCGCCCATCTTCCAGCCTACCTCTGGGGACGTGGAGTTCGGCAGCTTTTCGAGGCTATTAATGTCGGCTATCCAATGGCAACGACCATGCATGCATCTTCAGGTGCGGAAGCCCTCGACCAGCTACTCGGGTTTCCTCTGGAAGTTCCGGAAGAGCATGCCGGGCAACTTGACCTTATCGTCACGCTCGGTGCAGGCTATGTTGCGAACCGCTTTATCCGGCGGGTAATTAGCATCGATCATGTGCGCCTGAACCAGACTGGAGTAACGCTGGAGTCATTGAGCCTGCGTGACCCGTTGCGCAGTGAACCGCAGTTGCATGTCGGGCGCATGGTGCGATTGCTTGCCTCCTGGCTGAACACGTCGGATGAGCGGGCGACGCAGATCCTGGCCTCCCGAGAACAGGTAATCCGTGCCTGGATCCAGCAACAGCTTTTCGACCCGGATGCCGTGCAGAAGCTCATTGCGGAGGGCAGGTAACGAATGAAAGATTATTCGACATACAGTTACTGGCTGGAATCCAGTCAGGATGATCTGACGCCTCGTAAACCGCTCAATGGTTCTATTGAGGTCGATGTAGCGATTTTAGGCGCAGGCTACTCCGGGCTCTGGACAGCTTATTACCTTCTAAAACGCGATCCTTCATTGAACATTGCCGTCATTGAGCAGGAAATCGCTGGGTTTGGCGCGTCAGGGCGAAACGGAGGTTGGTGCTCCGCCGGTTTTCCAGTCAGCCTCAGCGAGCTAGAGAGCCGTTACGGGTTTGACGCCGCACGAAATCTCCATCAAAAAATGATCGAAACTGTCGACGAGATTAGCCGGGTCACAGTCAACGAATCAATAGACTGTGATTTCGAAAAAGGCGGCTCACTCCGTCTTGCGCGAGGCAAACATCAACTGCCTCTGATTCACCAGTCACTACGCACCTACAAACGGTTTGGCTTTGGTGATCGCTGCGAACTACTGGATCGTCAGGAAACGGCGGAACGGGTCAACGTTACTCGTGTGCTTGGTTCAATCTACACCGAAGACTGCGCCACGATTCATCCCGGGAAACTCGTTCGAGGTCTGGCCCGTGTCGTCGAGCGACTCGGTGGAACCATCTATGAGCAGACCAGAGCAATTGGCTTTAAAGCTGGCCCGGATCCCCTCCTTTACACGCAGCGAGGAAACCTCAGCGCGAAAACGATTGTGCTAGCTGGTGAAGCGTATCTGTCGCGTATGGATCAGCTCAACAGACAGCTGATTCCGATTTATTCTCTGATCGTTCTGACAGAGCCGTTGGATGAAGAGCAGTGGGATCAAATCGGCTGGGCTGGTCGAGAAGGGATCGGGTCCCCACGCTATGTGGTCGATTATCTTTCAAAAACCGCGGATGGCAGAATACTTTTTGGCGGCCGGGGAGCGCCATATCATTTTGGATCGCGGATCAGTGACAGCTACGACCGGCATGATGAAACACATGAGCGGCTCCGACGCGATGTCGTCGAGTGGTTTCCTGCTGTCCGCCCGGATCAATTCAGTCATGCCTGGGGCGGACCACTGGGAGTTCCTCGCGACTGGATGCCGACGATGTCCTACGACGAACAGACCGGGATTGCGACGGCACGGGGTTATACCGGTCAGGGTGTCGCGACGACCAACCTGTCTGGACGGGTTCTGGCCGATCTGATTACTTGCACGCAATCTGAGTTGATCGATCTGCCGACCGTCGGCCACCAATCGCCGAAATGGGAGCCTGAACCGATGCGATACTCTGCCATTCGATACATTCAGCATGCCTATTTCCGGTTGGATGCGAAAGCCGAGAAAACGGGTCGCCCCTCGAACGGGAAGTCCATTGCCGAGCGGCTCAGCCGCCACTAATGTCGCTTGACAGGTTGGCAAACGGCGGTAGGATTATCGACACTAGTCAACCGGAGCAGCGAGTGCTGCAGGTCAGTGCTCGTCTGGCTCAACCGATCAGACCAAACCTTTGACTGGTTCTTGATGTACCGTACTACGGGCTTTTGCGTTCCTCGTCCGGTTCTCTTCCCCACCGTAGCCTGTACTCGACCGACCTGGCCCCCAGACAGAAGATGGAAAGGTGATACGAATTCGATGGCAGCAGAATCCCGACCCAAAACGATAGGTGAACTTAAAGAGAGCGGCTACCAGTCGCTATCTATCCGTGAAGAACTTCGTAAAAATATGATCCAGAAACTCAAGAATGACGAGCCAATTTTCGATGATGTTCTGGGTTATGAGAATACGGTTATCCCCCAGGTCGAGAACGCCATTCTTTCCGGTCAAGACATCATCTTTCTTGGGGAAAGAGGCCAGGCCAAAACACGTATGGCCAGAGATCTGGTGAACTTGCTGGACGACGCCATCCCGGTGATTGCCGGAAGTGAGATCAATGACGATCCGTTTAACCCGATTTCCCTTCAGGCCCGCGAACTGGTGGATGAATATGGTGATGATACTCCGGTGGACTGGGTCGAGCGCAGCCAGCGGTATGCTGAGAAGCTGGCGACTCCGGACACCACAATCGCGGATCTTATTGGCGAAGTTGACCCGATCAAAGTCGCCGAAGGACGCTATCTCTCCGATGAATTGACGATTCACTACGGGTTGATCCCGCGAACCAACCGCGGAATATTCGTGATGAACGAGCTGCCAGACCTGGCGGAACGGATTCAGGTTGGCTTGCTCAATATCATGGAAGAACGAGATGTCCAGATCCGGGGCTATCGAGTCAGATTGCCGCTAGATGTGTATGTGGTCGCTAGCGCGAACCCCGAGGACTACACGAATCGCGGGAGAATTATTACACCACTCAAAGACCGCTACGGTTCACAGATACGGACACACTACCCTGAGACAATTGATCTTGAGATCGCAATCATGGATCAGGAGAGATCCCGATTCGATACTGGCGGCATCGAAGTGGTCGTTCCGGTGTTTATGCAGGAGATCATCGCGGATATTACTCACCTGGCACGCCGGAGCCATGACATCAGCCAGCGTTCCGGTGTGTCGGTCAGAATGTCGATTGCAAACTATGAAAATCTGATCTCGAACGCTATCAAACGGGCGATTCGCCTTGATGAGCAGATGGCAGTGCCGCGGATGTCGGATCTGCGGGCTGTCTTTGCCTCAACGACCGGCAAGATCGAGCTGGAGACGATGGGCGACGCGCAGGAAGAGCGAGTCATTGAGAAACTGGTTCAGGGCGCTATCGTCAGCACCTTCAACAGTTACTACTCGCTACGGGACTTTGACGATCTATTACTGGCATTTGACAACGGATTGAGTGTCGAAGTCGGCGACGATACAGACTCGATGAGCTATGTCCACCAGGTTTCTCACATGGACGGAATGAGAGAAGCCATCACGAAACTTGAGGTGTCCGGAAACCCGGAAGGAATCGCCTCCGGAGTTGAGTTCATTCTGGAAGGCTTGCACCTGAACAGACGGCTCAACAAAGACAGCCTTGGCGTTGAATCAGGAGCAGTGCGATACCAGAGCTGATCCAGACAAGCACCGGAAACGAGGTCTAAACGATGAGCTACGGCGTCCCATACCTGTCTCATAATCGATATTCTCGCTGGGACGGCACGCAACAGGTCTCGCCATTTTCAGCGGATGACATCATGGAAGCCATCTCCGATGATCTGCTCTCAGACGGTGATTTGCACCGGGCCTTGCAGCGGCTCCTGCGCTGGGGCATGGATGGACAGGATGGTGAGCAGATGCCCGGAATTCGTGATCTGATCGAGCGCCTGAAGCAGATGCGCCAGCAGGAGTTGGGTCGCTATGACATCGGCTCGGTGATCGAGAATATTCGTGAGCAACTCGAAGAAATCAAGAATCTGGAACGACAGGGGATCCAGGACCGGGTTGCCGAAGGCCGTCGCAAACTGGATGAGCAGACTGCCCATGAGTACCTCTCCCAGGAGGGGACGGAGCAGGAAGCAGCGCCGGACTTTGATGCCGACGAAGCTGAAGCGTTGCAGAACATGCTTGAGAAGATGGCCGAGCGCAAACTGGAACAGCTTCATGACCTGCCTGAAGACCCGGCAAGCCAGATAAAAGCGCTTTCCGACTATGAGTTTATGGATGCAAAGGCGCGTGAGAAGTTCCAGGAACTGCTTGAGCAGTTGCAGCAGCAGGTGATGCAGTCTGTTTTTCAGGGGATGCAACAGTCCATGGAGAACATGACGGCACAGGACATGAGTGATATGCAGAACATGCTCTCCGAGTTGAACCAGATGCTGGAAGACCGGGCAATGGGCATGGAGCCGGATTTTGAACGGTTCATGCATAAATACGGTCACTATTTCGGTGGTCAGAACATCAAATCGCTTGATGACCTGATGGAGCATATGGCCCAGCAGATGGCCGCCATGCAATCCCTCCTGGATTCAATGTCACCTGAACAACGCATGCAGCTCTGGAACGCCATGCAATCGGTGATGAATGATCCTGGCATTCAACAGGAGTTGAGCCGGCTTTCGGAGAATCTCCAGGCGATGATGCCCGAAAACCCGTACGCCCAGCAGTTTCAGTTCAGCGGCGGCGAGGAACTCTCGCTCGCCGAAGCGTTGCGCTTGATGGACAAACTGCAGGACATGGACGAGGTCGAAGATCAGCTGCGGGGAGTAAGGGATTGGCGAGATCTCGAACACGTCGACGACGAAAAGATTCGTGACCTGCTTGGCGATAAATTTCAGAACGATCTCGATCAACTCAAGCAGATCACCGATATGCTCGAAGAAGCTGGCTATATCCAGCGCACTCGCCGCGGTCTGGAGATGACCCCGAGGGGTACCCGGAAAATAGGCCAGAAGGCGCTCAACGATATCTTTGCTCATCTCAAATGGGATCGGCAGGGACAGCACCGCATCGACCGCGCTGGTTACGGCGGGGAGCGCACCGATGAAGGAAAACCGTACGAGTTTGGCGACCCCTTCTTACTGGATCTTCCTAAGACACTGATGAATTCCGTCTGGCGAGAGGGTTCAGGTTCTCCACTCAAGCTGCAACCTGACGACTTTGAGGTCTACCGGACCGAGCAAATGACGCATACCGCAACGGTGCTGATGGTGGATATGAGCCGGTCGATGCTCTACAACGACTGCTTTACCGCCGCGAAGAAAGTTGCCTTGGCGTTGGACAGTTTGATTAGAAGCCAGTATCCGCGTGACAATCTCTACATCATTGGTTTTTCGTATGTCGCCACTGTTCTGAAACCGTCCGATCTCCCGATGATCTCCTGGGATGAATACAACTACGGGACCAACATGCAGCACGGTCTGATGCTGGCACGGAAATTTCTTGACCGGCACAAAGGCTCGAACAAACAGGTCATCGTCATCACCGATGGCGAGCCAACGGCTCACTTTGACAATGGCGAAGTGCGCTTCAACTATCCACCTACCTACCGGACACTTCAGGAAACGCTCAAAGAGGTGATTCGCTGCACCCGGGAGCAGATCACGATAAACACGTTCATGCTCGAGCGCAGCCCCTACATGGCCGGATTTGTTCGGGAAATCGCCAAGATTAACAAAGGTCGCGCATTTTTCGCGACTCCAGACCGGCTCGGGGAATACTTGCTGGTTGATTACGTGGCCAACAAGCGGAGAGTAACCAAAGCCTGATGCTGCGCCTGAAGCGACCAACACAGTCCGAACCCAGATTCAGCTGCTGTTCGGTCTCCCTGTCAATCAGTTGCTGTTCCATGCCATCCGCTCTAATCGGAGTAGCCGCAGTTGCGGGAATCGTCTATGCGGTACGACGCTGGCTGTTCCCTGATGGAACCATGGCTCCAAGGCATAAAATAGGACCAGTCGTATAAACAACCTGTGCCTGAGTTTCTAGATCGACTGCGGACGAGCGGTTGTCAGATCTGACAGATCCGGCTATGTATAGATCTGTGTAAAACATTTGTCAGAACGGAGCTAGCAATGGACGAAAATCTGATAGTAGATGAACGGCAAGCGCCGCTTGATGGCGCGGAACAGGCCACGGTTGAACTACACCTGCGTAATGGAAATCTCAACGTTTCTGGCGGAGCGACTGAACTTGTCGATGCAACGTTCAAGTACTCGAATCCTGCCAGGCGGCCTGGGATGGAGGTGTCCCGGGATGGCGGCGTCGTGGAGGTTGAGATCGAACAACCAGAGGTCATCCAGAGCGAACGTCGAGAAATCAACCGTTGGAACATCGCCTTGAACAGCAACGTGCCGACCGAATTGAACACTGCCGTGTCGAGCGGAAACGCAAAGCTTGATCTAACAGATGTGAATCTTACAGCGCTCGATCTCGAATCGAGCAGTGGAAGCACCGCTGTTCGGCTTGCTGGCGACTACCCGTCCCTCGATGAAGTGGCAGTCAACGGATCAAGCGGCAACATCGAGCTTGATCTCTCCGGGACATTTGCGGTTATGGAGCGACTCGACATCGAGACTTCGAGTGGATCACTCGATCTCGAATTGACTGGCCAGTACCAGCTTCTGCGAAAGTGCAAGATTGCAACCAGGAGCGGTAGCGTCCGACTTGATCTCGGCGGGATCTGGCAACACAACGCAAACATACGACTTGACGTAACCTCCGGCTCGATCCAGATCAGAACGCCTCCGGATGCTGGAGTCATCGCCATCGCTCGGGTCACATCCGGGAAAGTCAGCGCTTCAGGATTTATTTCGAAGAACGGGGAGTTACACAATAGCAGCGTCGGAGTAAGTGACATAACATTGAGGCTCGTGCTGGATGTCACGAGTGGCAACATAGAGATTGTCTGACCGATTGGTGTAGTTTTTTTCCAACGATTGGCTCTGTACAGGTACCAGTTAAATTCAGAGAATAGGTTTCGAGCCGGTCCAGGAACCGGCAGGTCAGAAGCTGTTGGATTGAAGCAAGGAGAACGTTATGAGTGCGCCGACAACAGACTCGTTTATGTATCAGACGATGCATCGTCAACCGGATGACCTGCGGCGGATACTGTCAGATGGCTGGGGACCGGCCGCCGAAGCTGCTGAGATGTTGAGCAGGTCAAAACGGGTATTTGTGGTCGGAATCGGAACCAGCTACCATGCGGCGCTGATGGGCGGCTGGTTGTTGACGGCTGCCGGGTTGGACGCACGGTCAATTCACTCCTATGATTTTGTGCACTATCCGGAAAATCACGGTGTCCACGCCGATGATGCCGTCATCGTCATGACTCATACTGGTGTCAAAACATTTTCAGCAGAGGCTATCCTGCGGATATCCGATGCCGGCGGGACGATTCTATCCGTAGGGAGCATGACCTCAGATCACCCAGGCTCCAATCTGGTGCTTCGAACAACCGAGCGTGAGCAATCCGCTGCCTATACCTCATCGCATCTTGGTGCTATGACGGTGCTCGCTCAAATTGCAACTGAAGTTGGCGCGCGGACAAACTCATCGCAAACGGACGCATTCCGCAGCGCGCTGGAACTGCTGCCGGAACAGGTCGAAGACATTCTTGCCAGGGAGGACGAGGTAGAACCGGTCGCCCGCGGCGCGGTGGACAAGCGTATCTACGTGACAGGCGCTGGCCCGAGCGAGATAGCTGCCATTGAAGCCGTCATCAAAGGACGAGAAGCGGCCTACATCAACATCGACGGTCTGGGACTGGAGCAGTATCTCCATGGACCTATTGTGTCCTTCAATGAAGGCGATGTCGCCATCGTCATCAATGTGGCCGGAAACTCCACAAATCGCACTGCTGAAGTTGCCGCTGTGCTCGATGCAATGGGCGGCAAGCTCTGGATCGTCGGCGAACAGATCGACCGGTTGCCAAACGCGCCGCTCTTTAGAGTACCGGCCACGAATGAACTCATTTCGCCAATTCTGACGACCGTTCCAATGCAGCTCTTTGCGTACTACGCGGCAGTTGCACAGGGGATCAACCCCGATACTTTCCGGAGAGACAACCCGAAATATGCCGAGGCATTCAGTCTCCTGACGTTGTAGTCAGTTTGTGGGTCAATCCTGTGCGGCCTGAAGCGCTTCCCATTCAGGCCGCAGCAAACCCATAAGCAGCATGTCATAGCGTCTACCATCACGATGGAGATATTCGCGTAGTCCGCCCTCATGTTGAAATCCAAGCGACTCGTAGAGGTGAATCGCACCGTCGTTGTATTCGAAGACTCCAATGGTTACACGATGCAGGTTGAGTTCGAGAAAAGAAAAATCAAGACCAAGATTCATGGCTTCTCGGCCGAAGCCCTGCCCTTGATTCTGAACTTCGCCAATTCCAATCGAAATCTCGCCAACCTGGTGATTCCACTCAATTCCTCCGATTGAGAGCGTGCCGAGGAGGCGGTTGGTGTCATTTGTGCGAATTCCGAACCGGAACGTGTTCGCAGTGTTGGTTTGTTTGATCCAGGCAGCGATCTGGGATGCTGTTCGCGGAACTGCCGCACTGGAGTCCATCAATCGCAGGAAACCATTGTCAATCTCCCAGGTTGAAATTGCCTCTGCGTCAGATTCCTCCAGTGGTGCAAGATAGAGCCTGGAACCGGTCAAGAGATCTTTTCGTACCATCGCGCCGTTTCTCGATATCCTTGGTGTATCGTTTCGTCTCAGTCTGGCGACAACCCGGTCGCCGATGTGCCAGCATACAGGAGATTGCCGATGAGTCTTGAAACTTTGATCGTCATTCTCGTTGCTATCGTTATCCTGGCTATTATATTGATCGCTGTTTTCCAGCTGGGACTGCTGTCAATTTTTGGCACCAAAGAGGTCGTCGAGGGAAAAGCCAACCGGCCATCGAAAGACTACGGCCACCTTATTGACAAGGAAGCCGTCGTACGCACCGACCTCGATCCTGAAGGCATGGTGTTTGTGTTTGGCGAACTCTGGAAAGCTCGTTCGAGCGCAGGAGTCATCAGGCAGGGCGCCACTGTGCGAGTCGTGGATGCGAAAGGAATGCTCCTGATCGTCGAACCCGTCGATGCAAGGTAGAACAAACCGGCCATCAAAGCATCTGGTTGTGCCAACCGACGAACGCCGAGCAGCTCACGAAGCCGGACATGTGCTGACTGCCGTGGCGGTTGGCTGGCCATTTGACTATGTCACCATCGATCGCGATCCGCGGTACCCTGATCTTCACGGGCATGTGAAATACAGTCGTCGTATCGATGAGACCGCCAGCTTCGGGGATTTGAGAGCCTGCATTGCCGCATTCCTCGGCGGTAAATATGGCGAACTAGCGCTGATAGGCAATGTTGGACCAGGTCCGGCACAAGACGAGAAGACGGTCATTCAGCTCATCAACGACTACTATGCCCCTGACGATCGATCAAGCGTCTACCGGGAAGCTGCCATGTTTGCTGACGCCGTGCTTCGTGACTCGGTTCAAGCTGCCCGGGTTATTCGAGATGCCCTTGTTAGCCAGCGGCGGATAACCGGCAGCAGCGCAGAACAACTCGTACGGCAACATGCCGGACCCGAAGTGAGGCTGGTGATTCAGGAGCGTGACGTCTCGCTCTAAGTTTGATCTGCCACCGTTTCGGTGCCGTGGTCATCACGAGCTGTTCGAACAAACTCATCGCTGTCGTCAGTCGAACGGACAGATCGAACCGGTGAAAAAGTCAACCAGAGTGACGCCGCCAGCATACCGAAGACACCGACGACCAGCGTCGTCTGAACGCTGAAGATTTCACCAATCCAGCCACCGATGAGCGCGCCGATGGGAATGAACCCAGCGACAAGCATATGATGGGTCGCCGCAACTCTCCCGAGCAATCTGTTTGGCGTCACGCTCTGTCGCAGGCTGATCGAGTTGACGTCTGCCAGCACGATCATCATCCACTGCGTGAATTCGGAGACCAGCACCAGATAGAGTGCGTATGATGGAAAATAGACAGCTACCGGAATGACCATCCCGAAGAGACCGAACATGACCTGGCCGAAGATTATCGCTCGGCCAATGCCAATTCGGTCTGCCAGGGGACGAGCAGCAATTGCGCCGATGAGCGCGCCAATTCCCCCGAGCGAAAGAACGAGACCAATCGCGCCTGGACCAAGTTCAAGATCGTCGGCAAGGAACAGAATATAAACAGCCAGAAACGCCCAGCCAAACACTGATGTCGTTGAGGCAGTCAGTGTGAGCGCGCGCAAAATTGGCTGACGAAAGACGGTGTGAACGCCTTCCCAGGCTTCTTTCAGCGCTGACTGGGCAGGTTTTTCCGATTCTTTTTCGATATTGTCAGGATTTATCAGCCGGATAAAGAACCCGGAGACAAGAAACGAAACAGCGTCCACGAAAATGGCAATCGGCGCTGTCAATACCGCGACGAGAACTCCGGCTATTCCCGGGCCACCGACCTGGGCGACCGACTGGCTGGCCTGCAGTTTGCTGTTGCCCTCCACGAGCTGGTGCCGCAAGACTATGGTTGGCAGGAAAGACACTTCGGCAACCCGGAAGAAGACGCTGGCTATGCCGGCCCCAAAGGCGACGACGTAGAGGACTTCGACGGTGAGCGCATCGCCGATCCAGACCGCCGGAATGACAGCGATGAGCGCGGCTCTCAGGACATCGGTGATGATCATGATTTTGCGCCGGTCAAGGCGGTCAACAACAACACCAGCGACCAGACCGAACAGGAGAGAGGGCAGTGTTCCAGCTGCCGTCAGATATCCCATCTGGGCCGGCGACGCATCAAGCACGAGCGCCGCGGCAAGTGGCAACGCGACGAGGGTAATTTGATTACCGAAGGCAGAGATCGTCTGGGCGACCCAGAGTTTCAGAAAGTCTGAGTGCTTCCAGAGCGAGCGTGGTCCAGGTGTTGGTGGACCAGGGACGGTGTCTCCAGATGACCTCTCTGGAGGCGGACTGACAGTGGCGGACATGTGTGAACAACTCTCCCGTGTGAATTCGGGAGGGGCCGGTTGTGGCGCTACCTCCCGCTGTTTCTTGCGCCGGTGGGGTGAAACAGCGGGGAATCAATCATCAGGATATACGCGGTATCCGGAACGTATTGCATCACTTTGTCAATCATGAACACACGACAGCTTTTCGTGCTGGTGCACGAAGCGAAGAATACCATCTGGCAACCCGATTGCCGACAGTTACAGCGGTTATCGGCAACTACTTTAAGATGGTAAGTCGCGAGATTTCGCGCCAGCGGCATCCGCGAGCATTTTTCTCACATCCCAGAGTCTGGGAAAGACTCTGATACCGATGTTGCTGCGCAGATAACCTATTCCCTGCCCGCCGGTTCCAACAGTGCTCTCATGTAGGAAGCGTTGGGCAATTTGTACGTGAGCGGATCTGAACCGATCGAGGCCGGCATCCAGACTCAACAACTCCTCGCAAAGCGCGTAGACCGGTCCGTCGATCTGGTTCGCATAGACATCATACAGTTCATCATCGCTTGGCACGAGACGATTAAAGGCCTCGGAAAGTTCCCGGCTCGCCTGACGGATATAAGCATAACCAGGAGATTGGAGACCGGTAGCGTCGCCAAAGTAAATGCGGAAGGTATGGTATTCGGCGACCGGCATTGATTCGAACATCAGGGTTGCATCAGTTACCCGGTCTAGAGCATCTGACGAACGACGAACCTGTCGCAGCGCCTGGCCCAGCTGTCCGGATTCGATTGACTTTACTGCCCGCTCCAGCTCAAAACTTGCCAGCCGCAACCAGAGTTCGCAGGTAAGGTGCACAGTACGAAAAAAGAACTCCTCTGCATGGTGAAGATCGGCGGATATGCCAACGGATGACTGAATATCCCAGAGGTCGGTGACGTTCAGGTAGGTCGCATAGTCTGAGTCCAGTAGAGCCTCCGCGCCACGTGGCACACGAGGCGCGTCAATCTTTGTTGCCATGGTATTTCTCCTATGCTGGCATCAGTATCTCAGGTTTAATGCAGACACCATCGATGCCGTATGTCGGATTGATATGCTGTCAATGTTCTCACGATAACACGTACCAGAGAGATTATGCCGGAAGCCCATGGTTATCGCCGGTGGTAGGTCAACAATCATCGAACGAGCAGCGCCTGGCGAACTAGCGACCAGCTACGCCGCTGCAGCTGAAACCCTGCAACACGTTATCGTCAGGCTCACCGATGATTCCGGCGAATTCGGGTACGGCGAAGCCACGATTGTTCCAGGATATACCGTGGGGACAGCGCAGCAGATCGACCAGTGCCTGCAGGATGAGTTAATTCCTCGGCTTCTGCAGAGATCTCCGTTTGACATCGCAGCCTGGCACAGCATGCTTGCCCGGGAATCGGCGTATTCCAGTGCCATAGCAGCGCTGGATATGGCGCTGTACGATCTCCAGGCAAAGCTGACCGGCCAGCCGGTTGTAAATCTCTTCGGTGGAAAAATGAGACCTTGTGCCGCCATCTCTTTCCCTATTGGCATCTGCCCTGCCGATCAGGCTGCAGCGTTGGCTATAGACGCAGTCAGCCGGGGTATCACGACAATAAAGCTGAAGATTGGACGTGACGAAGATGCAGATCTGGCGCGCCTTCAGGCAGTCCGCCAGGCGGTTGGCAGCGACATCAATATCAGGGTGGATGCAAATGGAATATACAGCGTTCCAGACGCCGTGAGGATCATCAACCGGCTTGCCAGGTATGAGTTGCAGCTCGTCGAGCAGCCGGTACGTGCAGGTGATGTCCGGGGCATGGCTGCGGTTCGACATGAAACCGGTGTTCCGGTGATGGTTGATGAAGGACTGAGAAATCTGGAAGATTTAATTGCAGTAATCAACCTCAAAGCCGCCGACTACATCGCGATCAAGTTGATTTCAGTTGGCGGTAACTATCCTGCGCTGGCGATGATCCAACTCGCGGCAACTTACGATCTTGGCGTGGTTGTGAGTTCCCCCTCTGATACCCAGATCGGAGCGGCGGCGGTGCTTGCGCTGGCCCTCGCTGCGCCAACTGGCGATCTTGCCCACGAGATGCGGGTGTTTGATAGTCAGCCCGAGCTTGCGGACACCGATATTTTCATGAATAACGGATCTGTTTATCCATCACACAGGCCAGGATTAGGTGTTCAATCGATTGTAGAGCTTGGCAAATTCTTTGATGTGCCGGGTTGAGTGATCGAAAGAAGCGCTCTGTTGAATGGTTCCCCGGTGAGTTGCACGCCGTGGTTTGCCTCTGGAATTTCAATCAAGGTAGCGTCCGGAATGATCTCAGCGATACGTCTGGCAACTTCCTGAAGACTTGGACTGCTCCGGCCGCCAGTATAGACCTGGACTGGCGCCTCAAGTTCAAGCTGCTCGACAGCCTCAACCGGAAAATCTACCGGACTCTCCGCGTTGACGAACCGGCGGGCTTCCCGGACCAGTAGCGGCCAGCCCGAACTTGCCTTAATCCGCTCCAGACCTTGTTCGCCGGCAATCATCTTGAAAAATGCTTCGGTGATTTCTTCATCGGACAGATCCGCCATATCCTGTTTGGTCATGACCTCTCCAGCTACGTTCAATCCGGCTGTTTTCAGATTGCTCCCGATGACAGCCATGTACGGCGGCTCAATGAGGTGTAGCGAAAGTATGGCGTCAGGTTTCAGCCGTGCCATTTCAATGGCGACGATTCCGCCATACGAATGGCCGAGCAGGTGATAGTGCTGAATGCCGATATCGTCGATTAATTCGAGAATATCAACTGCATCATCATGGATCGTGTATGGCATCGGCTCTCGCGGGCTCCGACCATTGCCCCGCCGGTCGACGACGATCAGACGGTGCGAATCGGCGAGCGAATCGATCTGTCGTGACCAGGCGGTCAAGCCATCGTTAAAGTCGCCATGTACCAGCACTATAGGCGTACCGGAGCCGATATCTCTGTAGTAGAGCAGTTGTTTCATGAATTCGTGACCTGCAACCCCTTTCCAGCATTTCACAGGTGATGTATTATCAGACCGACTGGTCGGTCGGTTTTGTTCGTTGGAGATACCATGTCTCGTACCCAGATTCGAAGTCAGCAACGGCGCAGGCGGGTATTAGATGCCGCGATGACGATATTTTCCCGCGACGGCTACAGCGATGCCGGTATGGATGATATCGCCCGGGAATCAGAGACGTCCAAAGGCGGTCTCTATTTTCACTTTCCAAGCAAACAGTCACTCTTTGATGCTTTGCTGGATGAAGCCAGTGAAACCCTGATCAGTAGGGTGGAGTTGGCGATGGAATCTGAGCCAGATCTCGTCGCAAAAGGGGACGCAGCGCTGAAATCCGTTCTCGACACGTTCGGACGGCACCGGACCATTGCCCGGATTCTGCTGGTTGATGGTCTTGGCGCTGGTCCTGAATTTAACAAAAAGATGGCGGATCTGCATTCCAGATTCGCGGACGTCATCAAAGCGTATCTGGATGAATCGATAGAAGTAGGTGTCTTCGCGCCACATGATACAGCCATCGCCAGTGTTGCCTGGTTTGGGGCTGTCAACCAGGTGGTGACAAGGTGGGTATTGACCGGCGAACCTGAACGGCTGATTGATGCATACCCACAGCTACGATCCTTGCTGCTGTATGGCCTGGTTGGCCAGGCCGGTGAAAGGGAAACATGACAGTTATTGCGCGTGAAGTCGTTCAGACGGAAATGCTCCAATCGCTTGTGCGGCGCGCATCTGCGCAAGCAAGTACTTCTACACATCCTGTACTGGTTAGTTTCTCAACTGAGCTTCCCGAACAGATCGATCAGCTTCAGGTTTTCAGTAGCCGGTGGGAGCAATTCGATTATCGTTCCTACTGGGAGCAGCCATCAGAAGGTGTTTTCCTCGTCGGACTTGGTGAGGCAGTTTCAGTTCGATCCGATAGCACTGCCCGGTTTCAGGAAATTGCCGATGAGATCGGGCGAATACTGGACAGCGCCCGGATTGAAAACACGACATCTGAAATTCGAGTGCCAGTGTTTCTCGGCGGGTTCCGGTTCGACCCTGAACGATTTGCCGATTCGGTCTGGCCTGATTCATTTGCGCCGGGTGTGCTAACACTCCCTCAATACATGCTCTCAAATCAGGATGGTGTGACAACCGTGACGGTCAATCTGATGGTTGAGCGGGACGTGGATGTGAATGCTCAAGTTGAGACGGTCATTGACGAGCTGCAACACATTTTGCGTGCTCAAGCGCCGCAGGCATCCGTCCCGGCTGCGCGTCAGGCCAGATGTATTGCCGAGCTGCCGTCAAAAGATGACTGGCAGCAACGGGTGGCTACTGCTACAGCGGACATTCAGGCTGGCAGTTTCAAAAAAATTGTTCTTGCCCGCCAACTCAATATCACCCATACCGATGATATTGATCCGGTTCCGGTGCTCAAGCATCTTCGCGAACAGAACCCGACCGCGCGGATCTTCGCCTTTGCCATGCCGGGTGGCTGCTTCGTCGGCGCTAGCCCGGAATTGCTGGCCAAGCGGACCAACGGGTACGTTGAGGTGAGTTGTCTCGCTGGATCGACGCCACGCAGCAGCACACCTGAGCTTGACGAACAGTATGCAAATGAAATGCTCAATGATGAGAAGAATCTGTATGAGCATGCCGTCGTTGCCCGGCAAATTCACGACGTGCTCGATGCTGTATGTGATGAGGTCGAGCAGGGTGAACTAGGATTGATGTTGCTGCCGACGGTCCAGCACCTGCACACTCCATTCAAAGGGCATCTGCTGCCAGACAGCACGCTGCTTGATGTCGTAAGTCGATTGCATCCGACTCCGGCGGTTGGCGCGTATCCTCAATGCAACGCAATCCATGAGATCCGGGAGCGTGAAGGTATCGACCGGGGGTGGTACGCTGCTCCGGTCGGCTGGATCGGCGCTGACGGCCGTGGTGAGTTCGCGGTAGCGCTACGTTCAGGCTTACTGGCCGGAAACCAGGCTGCGCTCTTTGCCGGCTGTGGCATTGTCGGCGACTCTGACCCTGGCGCTGAATATGATGAGGCTGGTCTGAAGCTGAAACCAGTCCTGACAGCCCTCGAAACAACACCATGACCAACACAGGCCTGCGCAATCTTCAACAGAGCGACGCTTTCGTCGCCGGACTCGTTCAGGGCGGTCTCCGGCATGCATGTATCTGCCCCGGCTCACGCTCGACACCGCTCGCGCTTGCCTTCGCCCGGAACCCCCAGATCCAACACTGGGTGCTGATAGATGAGCGTTCCTGCGCCTTCTTTGCCCACGGAATCGCCCGGCAACTCGGTGAGCCGGTCGCTATTCTCTGCAGTTCCGGAACAGCGGCGGCGAATTTCCTCCCGGCTGTCGTGGAGTCCTATCACGACCGTGTGCCGCTGCTGGTGTTGACCGCAGACCGGCCCCCGGAGCTGCGCCAGTTTGGAGCTGCTCAGACGATCGATCAGATCAATCTCTACGGCTCGCATGTCAAGTGGTTTGTTGATATGCCGGTTCCAGACGAGCTGTCCAGTCTGCAAGCACATGCTGCAACCGTCGCCGCTCGAGCCATCAGCTCCGCGATGCAAACGCCGCAGGGACCGGTTCATATCAACTTCCCATTTCGGGAACCATTGCTGCCGGCGGCTGACGAACTAGAGCCGTCAATCGCCGCGACACAACCAGTGCAAACGACCGTTCGGGCTGGATCCAGGAGCCGGCTTCCTGGTACCGAGCATCTGGATGAGCTTGCCGCGACATTGAGCGGCGTCGATCGTGGCGCAATCATCTGCGGACCTCAACGGGATCCTGCCTTTGCCAGCGTTGTCGTTTGCCTGGCACAGCAGCTTGGCTGGCCGGTTCTTGCTGATCCGCTGTCTCAGGTGCGATCTGGCGAACACGACCTCTCACAGGTCATTGACAGCTATGACATTTTCCTGCGCGATCAGCCGACCGGTGAACTGTTAGCTCCCGATCTCGTACTCAGATTTGGAGCGATGCCGACATCGAAACCGCTGATGCTCTATCTCCAACAACTTGAGGAGACGAGGGTGGTACTCGTCGAGGAAGGGGATATCTGGCGCGATCAGTCGTTTTCAATCGCCGAAGTGGTTCAGGCTGACCCGACTGGCCTGTGCGAAGCGCTCTGCGATCGTACCGGTGCGTCTTCACCGAATCTGGCGTCACGTACCTGGCTGCAGCGCTGGCAATCGGTCCAGTCGACGACGAGAACTCAGGTGCAGCAGATCGTTTCTCAGGGAGTTGATATTACTGAGTCAGGTGTATTTGCTGAACTGGCCGATCTTGTCACGCCAGGCTCGACGGTCTACGCTGGCAATAGCATGCCAGTGCGTGATCTGGATGCATTTTTTCCTGCGCTGCCGATACCGCTCACATTTCAATCGAATCGAGGCGCAAATGGGATCGATGGCGTGGTGTCGAGCGCTCTAGGCGCGGCGGCGGTGGCGAACGATCCGGTAATTCTCGTGATCGGTGATCTCTCCTTTTATCACGATATGAACGGGCTGTTCGCGGCCAAAAAATATGAGATCGATGCCACGGTTATTCTGGTGAACAATGATGGCGGTGGTATTTTTCATTTCTTGCCTCAAAACACCGCACTTGATGTCCAAACCTTTGAAGATCTATTTGGCACGCCGTCGGGGTTGGACTTCTCACAGCTCCAGCAGCTCTACGGGATCGACGTTGTACGACCTTCATCCTGGTCTGCATTTCGAGATGAAGTGCAGGCGTCCGTTGGCAGTCGCGGTGTCAAGGTCATCGAGGTTGTCACCGACAGAACGGTAAATCTCCAGCATCATCGCGATCTCGTTCGTTCCGTGCTCGATAGCCTGAAGACACCGTCGCCAGTGGCAGCAGGTTGAAGTGCCGAGTCAGCTGATCAATGGCATCAACCTGAATGTCGTGTGTTCTGGCCGAGGGACTCCGGTCGTTCTGTTGCATGGATTCACCGGCAGCAGCAAAACCTGGCGCCCGTTTGTTCAACGACTGGCTTCGTCATACATGCTTGTCCGTCCGGATATTATTGGCCATGGTGAGTCCGATTCTCCTGTAGACAGCACAAGATACAGCATGGCCCATGCGGTGACAGATCTGAATAGTCTGCTCGACAGCTTGAATATCGAGAGCGCCCATTGGCTCGGGTATTCAATGGGCGGCAGAGTCGCACTGCAATTTGCCCTTGCCCATCCTGATCGAGTCCGATCACTCATCCTCGAAGGAACATCACCCGGAATCACGAATGAAAGGGAGCGGGCACTCCGTAAAACACAGGACGACGAACTCGCTGACCGTATTGCTCGCGAAGGGTTGATTTCGTTTGTCGATTTCTGGGAGTCGATTCCGCTCTTTGCAAGCCAGCAACGCCTCCCCCGGCAGGAGTTCGCTCGCCAACGTCAGCAAAGGCTGGCCAACGACCCGGCTGGACTGGCAAAGAGCCTGAGAGGCATGGGACAGGGAACCTATCCAGGTGTAAGCGAACAGCTCAGACGGCTAACGATGCCGGTACTGCTGGTCGTCGGTCAAGAAGACGCCAAATTTCAGGCAACCAGTAGGACTATGGTGGCTCAGTTGAGTGACGGTCGAATTGAGAGTATTCCGGATGCTGGTCATGCTGCGCATCTCGAGCAACCGGAAGCCTTTATCAGTATTGTTGAACAATTTTTAGACGAACAGGAGCGTTCGTCATGGAATGAGAGGACAGGAGCAGGTGATGGGAGTGAACTGGCAGTCTGCAGGAGAATATGAAGATATTTTCTATGACAAAGCTGAAGGAATCGCAAAAATCACCATAAACCGTCCCGAGGTGCGGAATGCTTTTCGCCCCCAGACGGTGATGGAGATGATCAACGCATTCGCTGATGCGCGTGAGGATCCGGAGATTGGCGTTGTGTTGTTGACCGGCGCAGGCGACAAAGCGTTCTGTTCAGGAGGCGATCAAAAAATTCGCGGTGATGCGGGGTATGTTGGCGGTGACGGAGTCCCGCGATTGAATGTGCTGGATCTCCAGCAACAGATCCGCTATCTGCCAAAACCGGTCATCGCGGTTGTAAATGGTTACGCCATCGGCGGCGGCCATGTGCTTCACGTCGTCTGCGATCTGACCATCGCTTCAGACAACGCGATTTTCGGACAGACTGGACCACGGGTTGGCAGCTTCGATGCCGGATACGGATCGACGTTGCTGGCTCGGATCGTCGGTCATAAGAAAGCACGCGAGATCTGGTATCTCTGCCGGCAGTACTCAGCCCAGGAAGCCCTGGAGATGGGGCTGGTCAATACCGTTGTTCCGTTCGATCAACTCGAAGACGAAGCGGTTCAGTGGGCGCGTGAAATGCTTGCCCATAGCCCGACGGCACTGCGGTTCCTGAAAGCCGCCTTCAATGCTGATACCGATGGTTTGATGGGCATCCAGCAGCTGGCTGGCGACGCCACACGACTCTATTACATGAGTGAAGAGGGCCAGGAAGGACGGAACGCATTCAACGAAAAGCGACCGCCTGACTTTTCGAAGTACCCCCGGTTGCCGTAGGCGCAAGCGCATGCAGCATGAAGAATACCTGGATTATCTGGCGTATCAAGCCAGGCAATCGCCTGATAACCTGGCGCTCTCATTTGAAGGTGAAACCTGGTCTTTCGCGGAACTTGACCGCTGGGCGTCAGCCGTTGCCGATCAATTACTTGATCTCGGTCTAGAGTCTGGTGATCGGATAGGACTGCTGGCAGCCAATTCCCCTGGCTATGTTTTCCTGATTCATGGCGCAATGCGGGCAGGTGTCACGCTGGTTCCGCTCAACACACGACTGACCGTCATTGAAATTCAGCAGCAAGTTGAACGGGCGCAGATCCAGTTGCTCATCTATGATCGGAAGTTTGACATGCAGGCAACTGATGTTGCAGCCCGGAAGGACGGTCTGCGAGTTCAGCGTTTGTTGGAACTGGTAGAAACAACCGATGATCACCTCGACCGGGTGCAGAAACATCCGATACCAGCCGATCAGCTTCAAAACATCATCTTTACTTCAGGGACAACCGGGCAGCCAAAAGGGGCACTGCTGACATACGGAAACTTTGTCAATAATGCTCTCGCTTCAGCTAACCATCTTGGTCACCATGAGTCGGACCGCTGGCTGCTGGCGATGCCGTTGTTCCATGTTGGCGGCCTGGCAATTCTGATGCGAAGCGTCGTCTGTGGTTTTGCCGTCGAGCTACACAACCGGTTTGACCCGCGGTTCGTAAACGACCGCATAAACAGTGGTCAGGTCACGATCATCTCGGTAGTTTCGACCATGTTGCAACGAATGCTGGATGCGTGTGACGAAACCAGCTACCCCGAGTCGCTCCGGACTGTTCTGCTGGGTGGCGGACCTGCTCCGCGAACCCTCGTCGAGGAGTGTGTGCGACGCGGCATTCCGGTTGCTCCGTCGTACGGCATGACCGAGACCTGTTCGCAGGTTGCCACGTTGTTGCCAGCTGAAGCGGCGTGCAAGCCGCGGTCCTCTGGTAGACCGCTTCCGGGGGTGGAGTTCAGGATCGATTCTCAGGTCAATCAACCTGCTACTGGTGGCGCTGGAGAGATTCTTGTGCGTGGTCCAGTGGTTATCAACCATTATCTCGATGGAGATGGCGCAGCCTCGTTCGAAGATTCCTGGTTTCGGACCGGCGATATTGGCTGGTTAGATGAGGATGGCTATCTCTACGTCCTCGACCGCCGCGACGATCTCATCATCTCCGGGGGCGAGAACATCTACCCGGCAGAGGTTGAGGCGGTGCTTGTCGAGCATCCCGCAGTCGTTGAAGCCGCTGTGGTTCCCCGTGAAGATGCTGACTGGGGACAGGTGCCGGTCGCTTTTCTTGTTCTGGCAGACGGCGTTGAGGTGGCTAATATGGATCTCAATGAATACTGCCGTAGTCGACTGGCGAGCTACAGGACACCACGCGATTTTGTCGTTGTCGATGAACTGCCCCGAAACTCCGGCGGAAAAATCTTGCGTCGCCTTCTTGCTCATTCCTAACAGTGCATTCGTTTTTCGAAACTGCCGACGATGTTCCGACGTTTTCCGTTGAAAACCAGGACAGATCCGCGCTTGCTATCCAGCATAAAAGCGAATGTCCGGCCTGCTTGATCGGTAATCAACGTGTTGTAGAGCCCAGCGACGCCGGTCTCTTCGACCTGGGTTATCTGTCCGCTATGAAGCAATCTGGCCGACGGTATTCTCAATGTGAGAACATCATGTACGAATAGCATGATTACCTCTTTCTAATTCTGGTTGTAGATTAGGATGATGCGGTTGGATTGTCGGCAAACCGCTATATCTCAATCCAGTATCCTGATTGACATCGAGGTGGCGAAATCTGCCCGGCACTGCAGAAAGATGAGGAGCTTTGATTTACGTAACGACGGCGTTTCGGGAAACCTATCCGGTTGCCAGGGCAGGCATCCTGTTGATGTCGGGGGTTCACAATCCGAAATCGAGTCCCGAACTTGACGCTGAGAAAGAACTTCTCGAACAGACCGTCCGGAATGAGTTTGAGGGAACTGATCGGACAGCAATCCGAGAGCTGCCGCAGATCATTGCCTACAACGCGTACTACAGGCAGTTTCGCAAGACCTTTCACCTGCAAGGTCAGCTGGAGTCGATCGCTTTCAAAAACAGATCGATACCAATGGTCGCTGCGCTGGTCGAAGCGATGTTCATGGCCGAGCTGAAAAATGTGCTGCTGACCGCTGGCCATGATTGCTCACGCATTCAGCAGCCAGTTCGTCTCGATGTTGCAACCGGTGATGAAATCTATGAGACGTTGAGTGGCAAAGAACAACAGCTGAAACCCGGGGATATGATGTTCACCGATGCAACCGGTGTGATATCCAGCGTGATCTACGGTCCGGACCGGCGCACCAGGATAGATTCCGATACGACTGAAGTGCTTTTTACCATCTATGCGCCAGCAGGAATTTCACTGAACCAGATTGATCAACATCTGCAGGATATTCGCGACTACGTGCTGATTGTTTCACCTGACGCTAATGTCGAGAGCATATCTATCATCTGATTCCGCATTTTATTTTCACGTCGGTGGCAGAGCCTGAACTAGACATAATACCTTGCTGCACTGCAACTATCAGCAACGTTTGGTAGATTCTGGAACGGTAGGGCAGGGTAGCAGTTCGGCCTGAACCTCCCGAATTCGAACGATTGCTGTATTTGGTGGCATCGCATGAATTTTGGCAAATCTCATTGAATAGCGTTGATTGCATGCTAGCTGACATGCTTCATTCGTGTGCTGCCACCGGCATGGTGTAACAAACGGCCGTGCCATCGAGCACAATTGTTCCGTCAGCGATTGTGACCTGCGTTTCCAACTCGGTGATCGGCTTGTCCTGACGAACGCTGGTGACCCGCACCAGGCCGGTTATCGTATCTCCGGGTCGAACTGGAGCCTTGAACGACCAGTTCGTCTGTAAAAAGACCGTGCCGGGGCCAGGCAGTTCTTCCGCAACCACAGCGTTGAGTATGGCGCTGGTGACGCCGCCCTGGACGACGATGCCGCCGAAGCTGGTTGACCGGGCTATATCTTCATCGTAGTGCAGTGGATTGTAGTCGCCGCTGATTTCGGTGAAGAGTTCGATATCACGAGCAACTACCTGCCGGGACAATCTGGCTGTCTGTCCAATTGCCGGCATGCCGCCTGGCCAAACTTCGGTCTTCTGATTCATAGTGTGCTCCAACACCTGTTAAGATGAGTGACTCGGGTTGATTCTAGAATAATGGAGCAGCAACATTGGTCAACGAACATCAGCAGTTGGACAGGCAGTCAGTTGTCTTGTTGATCGGGGTCGGCAAAGCGTTGGGATTCGCCGCTGGATTTCTGATCGGGTTCTTCGCTGGCTGGCTAACCTACCGGAGATATGGACCGATCATCACCGGGGACGATGCCACCTAACCCGCTGTCTGGCGCGAACAGGAAACCTAACGCGGAACAGGCAAGACAGCTCAATAATTTCTCAACGAAATGCCTGCTACCATCGAACGTGGCGTCATCGGGATGGAAGCTCCAGACGATGGTTGACAGCCTGCAGGGATGGTGATTGGCCCTCCTGCTTCAATCTCATGGCTCAAGGTATCAAAATTCGGGCGGCAGGCTTCCGGATAGACATAAACGGTGGCTTCGAACGTGCTATCTCCAGCTTCAGCACGGATATCCCAACACCCGGGAGCTGGAAAGGTTGTCAACGCCTGCCATGCTGTACCAAATCGTTCAACGCGGGAGACGAGCGTGAAGTTCAGACTGAGATCGAATGGCTGGTCATCGGAGTCATGAGTCCGGCCTGATACAGTAAAGTCAGCGTCTTCGTCTGTGTAGAAATCGAGATGTGTCTGGTCAGTCGCGGATCCTTCTCCGGCCCAGTAGACGGTGAATGGATCGGCGAGTGAGATGCCTTCGCCGTTGATCCAGTAAAGCATCCCGTTGTCTCCACGGGTTTCAGGTCCTGTCCAGGGTGTCACTGGACAGGAGGGCGGTGGCGGGAATACGGTGACAGCGCTGCGTAAATCGATTGCGAAGTGGCGGTCTGGCCGTTCCTCGAACGGGAGCACATTGAGCACGAACTCCGCTTCGACGCCTCCGATCGAAGCTTCGGCCTGCCAGCAACCAGGCTCAGGAATGTCGATGGTCGAAATCAAAATGTCAAATGCCGGACTGATGTTTCTCAGATGGGTCTCATCCACAGTAAAGTCCAACGACTGATTGTCAAGGTGCTGGAATCTAACTGAAAATCCCGGTTCTGCAGATTCGCTGTACCAGGCGATATCTGCTTGCCCGCTGTACCAGCTGCCACCATGCGAAATTTCGAAAAAATTGCCGGGAGAACTCAACCAGACATCACCGCTGGTCATCCAGTAGGGGAAAAATGGCACAACTTGTGCCGCGTGCGGAACAGGTTCTGAGTAAGGGGTCATCAGACAATTTACGGCCTTAGCGGTTGCAACAGGATCGTGGACCTGACTGTAGTCCGCAAAGGTCAATTCGATGACCGGTTCAGCCCCGTCTTCTGTCGATGTTCCAGTGGTGACACCGGCGTCTTCACTTGATTGAGTGCCTCCTGAGGGCAGCATCTGCCAGACAATAATGCCAGCACCGACAACGAACAAGGCGACGCCAGCGGCAATTCCAAATACAATGCCGCGCTCCACTTACCGTTTCCTCTCAGGTTTTTGTCAACATCCCTATTCCGTCCGTAGTGAGACAGTCAGTGCCAGATTGCAGTTGACCATTGATGAACAAGCAACGCAGTGAAAGAAAAATTGACTGCTCTGCTACAAGTAACGTGCGCTTGAGGAGAAACGGATGCCTGGCACATCCAACCTTCGACGTATTTGTGAGGAGTGGTGTCCAACAAAGGTTCAATTTTGACGAGTGTTACAGCACAATATCCCGTCGCGGAAAGATGATGAACGCAGCGGCACAAGTGATGATGCCGATGAGAAATAGCACTCCGGTCTCGGGAGCTTGAATCGAGTTACTTGCAAGCGCATCTTCAGGTTTGTAGGCGGTGAAAATCGAGATGTATTTCAGCCAATTCCAACTATCGCTGAGATTCCCAATGACACCGAACAAATATGACCCCAGGGTAATAGCCGCCGCGATTCCCGCTGCCCGGCCTCGCTGGCGAAATATCGTCGAGAGCAGCACGCTGTAACCTCCGACGCAAACTGAGAATGCAAACAACACTACTCCGAGCGCGAGGACGCCTTCAGGACCAACGGTCCCCTTGTTGTCGACGACAACAGCGCCGGCACCGATGCTGAACATCGTAACGAGGGTAAGCAGGGCTGCCCCGGCATACAGGCTGATTACCTTTGGAAAGAGCAGTTGCGTTCGTCGTGCCGGGAGTGTCAACCACAGTTCAGCCGTTCCATTTTCTATCTCCTGGGCAATGACCGCTGTCCCAGCCATGATGAGATAGACAGCTGCAATGACTGCCCAGATGACATTCAAATACTCAACTCCCAGAAAGACGGCGTAGTTGGTGAAATCTGCATCAGGGCTAAGTCCAAATGCTTCCATAAGCGCTGGCGGGTACGCATCAATAAGCTCTTCGAAATCAACTGCTGCGTCACGCACACTCGGAAAAAATGCGATCATCACCAGCCCGTACATCGTCATGCCAAGCGCGTACCAGAGAGTTGTCACAAGCAAGCCGCGTATTGCGAATTTCAGAGCGACTATGTTCACAATATTGCTTCAATCGATATGCGCTGGTTTACGTCGTCTAGCTAAGAACGAAACGGTGTTGGATGCGAAAGCAATTTCTCATTTCTCCAGTGCGGCTTCGCTATCTGCTTGTTGAGGGTGCTCGTAGTAGTGCATGAACACACTTTCAAGATCCGGAGGGCCATAGACGAGGTCTTTGACCGGCAAGGTGGCCAGCACCTTGATGACTGGCAGCACTTCACCACGGATACCGAGTCGAAGTGTGCGTTTGTCTGGCTCACCGTCGAGGATCCGGACTCCATCTACTTCCAGTAGTCTGTCAAGACCACATACCCGCTCGAGTGTCACCAGCATCTCCCGTTCCCGTTGATGTTTGAGCCGGTCAACACTTTCAACCGCAATGATGTTGCCTTCCCGGATGATTCCAACTCTGGTCGCGACACGCTCCACTTCGTTTAGCGAGTGCGAGGAGAGAAATATCGTTTTGCCGCGTGATTGCTCTTCAAGGATCATGTCGAGAAAGTCATGCTGACGTAGGGGATCGAGCCCACTTGTTGGCTCGTCCAGGATAAGGAGCGGCGCGTCATGCATCAGTGCCTGGATGATGCCAACTTTTTGCTGATTGCCCTTTGAAAGCTGGCTGATTTTGCGATCCATATTCAGATCGAGACGCTCGGCTAACCTGTCTCTGCGACGCGCGTCCGCAGCTTGATCACGGAAGGCGCTGAAAAACTCAAGAAACTCGCGTGCCGTCAACTTTGGATACAACTGTATGTTTCCTGGAAGAAATCCAACCCGGGCATGCACTTCTGGTGATTGTCGCCAGCAGTCCAGACCGAATATTTGTGCTGTTCCGGAACTTGGTTTCAGCAATCCCATCAATACCCGAATAGCAGTGGTTTTGCCAGCGCCATTTGGGCCGAGAAACCCGAAGACCTCGCCTTCTTCTACCTGAACATTTATCCGGTTTAATGCAAGAAAATCTCCATAGTATCGGCTGAGTTGATCCAGTTGAATCGGAACTGAGTTCATGAGTGACGTCCAATGCGACGGCTCAACATAGCTAAAATCAATCCTAAGCCTTGATCATGACCATGTTCAATGCATCGTTCAATACAGGTTGTATCCAGAGTTGGTTGCCGGCTGCTGATGCTCGCGGTTTCCTGCACGGTATCGATGTCGGTCCTCATCGCCGAAACTTTAGGCGACCGACACAACAATTTCAGACTCGTCAAAAGTTGATCGTTGTCGACCGATTATTCATCGCGTGGTGTGTGGCGGATACTGGCTTGAGCATCGGGTCACATAGCGATTAGACTGCTGCTGTCGAGCATGCTAGCATCTCGAAGCTGATTGTCCATGACGAAAGGGAATGAAATCGTGGCGAGTCAATCAACCACCGGCGGCGCTGGAGCTGCTGCCACTGAAGCTCCGGCGGCGCCAGAGCGAGCTGGACTCGTCCTGGCCGCCCTCATCCTGGTAGCGGCTGTTGCCAATTTGAATCTGGCAGTTGCCAACGTCGCACTTCCTGATATCGGTAAAGATTTCGATTCCACCCAAACGATGCTCAACCTGATCGCTGTTGGGTACTCGCTCGGTCTGGCGGCATCGGTTCTCTATCTCGGCGCGCTTGGTGACCGCTACGGCCGGAAACTCATGCTCATTCTTGGTGTGTTGCTGGCCGTTCCAGCGTCCATCCTGGCTGCCTATTCTCCGTCAGACGACGTCCTCTTCATCGCCCGGCTCATCGGCGGACTATCCGCCGGCATGGCTTATCCGACAACGCTGGCACTAATCACGGCGCTCTGGGCTGGTTCAACGAGAACCAGAGCCATCGCCCTCTGGTCTGGTATTGGCGGCGCGATCGCGGCGCTCGGACCAATGCTCTCGGGGTTGTTCCTGGAGCACTGGTGGTGGGGATCTGTCTTCCTGATGACATTGCCATTGGCGGCGGTTGCGCTAATCATGGCGATCATCTTCGTGCCGAGCCACGTCAATGAGACGACCGAGCGAGTCGACAACATTGGCGGTGTACTGTCAATTGTTCTGATCGGCGCGCTGGTACTGGCGATCAATTTCGCGCCGGTCTCCGGAGAAGGCGTCCTCGTGGTTGTTGCGGCTGTCATCGCTCTGGTCACCGGGGTTGCGTTCTTCTTTCGCCAGCGTCGGGCGCCAAACCCGCTCTATGATCTTACCGTCGCACGCCGACGCATCTTCTGGGTTGCCGCTGTTGCCGGGATCATCGTTTTCGGCTCGCTCATGGGCGCTATGTTCATCGGTCAACAGTACCTGCAAAACGTGCTTGAGTACTCAACATTTGAAGCAGGAGCAGCGATCCTGCCGGCAGCGGCATTCATGATCGTGGTTGCGCCTTTCTCCGCCAAGCTGGTGAGCTCCCGGGGTTCCCGGGTTACACTCCTCTCAGGTTACGTCTTCGTGCTCCTGGGGTTCATCACAATGCTTCTGCTCTGGAAGGAAGGTATCTCCTACTGGAAGATTGCGCTTGGCTACGCCTTTGTTGGTGTCGGTGTTGGCCTGGCGGGTACACCGGCCTCGCATTCGCTGACTAGCTCGGTCCCGGTCAAACGGGCTGGCATGGCGTCAGGTACCGCTGACTTGCAGCGCGATCTGGGCGGAGCGGTGATGCAGTCGATTTTCGGCGCGTTGCTGGCGGCAGGCTTCTCCAGTTCGATGTCAGCGGCAATTGCCGGCGACCCGAACGGCAACTCGATCGCCGAAGCTGGCGAAAGCGAACTCACTAAATCGTTCTACAGTGCTGAAGCGATCGCCAGCAAGTTCCCGCGCTATTCAGAACAGATCCTGACAGCAGCCAGGGAATCGTTTCTCGATGGTGATCAGTATGCGTATATGGCTGGCATCGCGTCAGTCATCCTGGGCGGTATCCTGATTTTCTTCCTCTTCCCGAAGAAGCAGCAAGAAGAAGATCTCCTTGCTCAATACCATGAGGAAGATACGGCGGCAGATGCCGACAGCACGCCGGATGCTCCTCAGCCCGAGTCATCCAGCTGAAGAGTCGGATATCTCCATCTCAGGTTGACAGTCGTCACAGACACCGAAGAATTCGAGCTGATGGCCTGAGATAACGAAGCCGGTCTCCTGTTCGAGGCCATCGATCATCGTCTCGACGGTGCAACCTGTGAAGGGTAAAGTTTTTTCGCACGATGTGCAGATCAGATGATGGTGGTGCACCAGCGCATTTGGCGCGAGCGTATAGCGGAGCGAACCGTCTGCCAAATGGATCTGATCGAGCATTCCCTCGGAAACTAGCAGATCAAGCGTTCTGAAGACGGTCGAGCGACCGATCCCGTCGTGGTTTTTGGTGACGGTCTCTATCAGCATCTGGGCGGTAAAGGCATCCCCTTGCCCGATAACTGCTCGCACAATACAGTTCCGGGACGATGTCATGCGGTAGCCGCGTTCACGAAGACGGTCGAGAATCATCGCTTCGCTCATCTGTCTCAGGTGGATATCCCTTGTCACCATGTACTTCCTGACCACATCCATCTTCGCGGCGCTCATTGTGAGGTAGCATCGTCCGCAGGCGATCTCATTCGGGTACGCATTCGATGCTAGTCTAATTCACAGGATTGTCGATATCCAACGTGGGTAGGCATTCCCAACCGACTGAGGACATTGGCTCTCCCTCGGAGGAAGGAATGGTTCGGAAGCACGCGATGAATGAGAAGCCACCTTCGGCATCCTTCGCTCCAGTAGACCAGGGTAGTCTGGCCTACGTCATAGCCGGTTCTGGGCAGTCGATGATCCTCATTCACGGCAGTCTTCTGGACCGTACCCTGTGGGACCCACAGGTCATGGCATTCGCCCAACATCATCAAGTCATTCGCTACGATGCACGTGGCCATGGAGCATCCCAGAGTGGCGTCGCGCCGTACTCACACGAGCGCGATCTACTCGGACTGTTTGAGCACCTGCAGATCGAACGGGGCATCCTCATCGGGCTCTCGATGGGGGCGCGGATCGCGCTCCAGTTCTGTCTCACCTGGCCGGAGCGGGTCCAGGCTCTGGTCATTGCCAGTTCGGGCATGGATCGCTTTGTGTATTCACTTGAGATTCACGCCTGCCGGACCACAATGGCGGAAGCGCTGGCCAGGAACGATACCGACGCGGCGATTGAGGCGTTCCTCGATCTCTGGGTTGTTGGACCGCAACGCTCGCGTGACCGGTTTTCACCGCAGGTGCTAGAAAGCGTTCGCACGATGGCGCATCGTGCGCTTGCCCATCCGTCGCTAGATGGATGCGAACTGCCGTTTGAGCCACCGATACGGACGCGACTGGGTTTGATTGATGTGCCAACGCTTGTCATAAACGGCGAGTTTGACTTGCCGGACATGCACGCGATTGCCAATCTGCTTGCCACGCACATTCCCAACGTTGACCGTCGATTGATAGCTGACGCAGGTCATCTGGTCAATCTGGAGCAACCATTGCGATTCAATGAGGCCGTTCTCACATTTCTCGAGCAATTACACGCCAAGCCCCCGGCGGACGAACAGAAATGAGGCGATGCTTTGGCAAACACCTCGAATGTTTGGGCTACCTGGCGTCGCCATCCGCAAACAGACAACAACTGCTCTGCTACCCGGAGGATATTTAACGATGGAAAGGAAACCATGACGAACAACGCATCGCTGGCGGAACATCAACGATCGCTCATTGATCCAACGATCACCTATCCGCTCTGGCCGGTACTGACCTCAGGTTGCCCGCAGACCAGTACATCCGAGATGCAGTACCCCCTGGAAGTGTCGTATGACGAAGACCGGGTCACAATGGACCTCTGGGATCAGCCACCGCTTCCCGGCTTGACCCGCTGGAGTCCGCTCCTTCCCCCTCTTGCAACCGGGCTCTCTCTTGGGGAAGGTGGCACACCGCTGCTTGATCTACCGCACATATCGAACTGGCTAGGCTTCGACAGTGAATTGTTGATCAAGAACGAGAGCCAGAACCCTACCTGGAGTCACAAAGACCGGCTGAATCTCTGTACTATCAGTGCCGCTGTTGTCAGTGGCGCCCCCGGTGTCGTCGTGGCTTCATCCGGCAACCACGGGGCGTCTGCCGCTGCTTATGCCGCCGCGGCAGGTATTCCATGCATCGTGCTGACATCGCCAAGTGTGCCAGCCGCAGTTCAGCACTTTCTTATGAGTTACGGTGCTGCCGTCGTTGGGGTGCCGCCTGAGTTTCGTTGGCCAATCATGCGCCAGGTCGTTGCGGAGTTTGGCTACATGCCGGTCAGCAATCAGACCGATTTCCATACCGGTCATCCATTTGGTCCGGAAGGGTATAAAACCATCGCCTATGAACTCTTTCTGCAGTTAGGAAAACGTGTGCCAGAGGCGGTATTCGTCCCGACCGGGTATGCCGAGTTGCTCTTCGGGGTCTGGAAAGGCTTCGATGAATTGCAGCGGTTTGGTCTGACGCCTTCGATGCCTCGTCTATTCGCTTGTGAACCGGCTGTGCGCGCGCCGCTGACCAAATCTATTGAAGCCGGGAAGCCGGCAATGCAAGTGTTGGCAACTCCAACCGACGCCTACAGTGTCGCCGTCCAGGTGAATGGGTACCGTGGTGTGTATGCCGTGCAAGCCAGTCAGGGAATGGCTGTGGCGGTGACGGACGAAGCAGCACGATCGGCTCAGCAGGCACTTGCCAGGAGCGGTCTCTGGGTTGAACTCTCAGCGGCTGTCAGTCTTGCTGGGCTGCGCCAACGATTGGAATGTGGCGATCAGTTCGAGGGACCTGTCGTCTGCGTGAGCACCTCGAGTGGCTTCAAAGACCTGACACTGGAGTCCCAGGGCGTTCCAGCAGCACCGCCGGATTGGTCGGTCGTCCGGGACATTCTCCGAACACAATACGGATTTCGTTAGCGCGTCGAGGAATCTGGCGGATTGCCTGTCTGGAACCAGACAATATGTTGCTGTGCCAGCTTCTCTAGCTCGCGGAGTTCGTCAACCCACGAAACGACCGGCGGTAGGGAAACCTCACTCGCACCGTCGGTGTGCGACTCCGCATATCTCAAATAGCTCGTTTCATGCTGATTCTATGAAACTGCCCGCATCATTCTGGTCGCTGGCTAAGACTCCCTTGACAGCGTCATGGTCATCAGGTTATCTTAATGAGACTTTGTCTCAATAAGTAGAAAAGATGGCCTGATAGATGTTAATTGATAGTAAACCATTATTGAACACCTGCGTGAAATGGGCGCTGACGTCCATATTACTTGTCGCGCTACTAACCGCATGCGGCTCCGATGACGCAGAATCCACCGCTAGCAATGGGGGATCTTCGAGCGACAACCAGATTACAATCGTAGCGTCGACGTCGATCATCGGCGCGCTCGCAAGTGAGGTCGCAGGGACACACGGCGATGTAACCGCCTTGATGGGACCCGGTGTCGACCCGCACCTTTTCGAAGCCACCCCCGGCGATCTCCTGATCGTGAATTCTGCGGATGTCGTGTTTGTCAACGGCATCGAGTTCGATGATTTTTTGTTGGACGAAATTGAAAGTGCCAACGATCAGGTTCCCGTCGTGACAGTGACTCAGGGCATCGAGCTGCTCGGATCACATGACGAGGAAGGCGACGAGCACGATGACGAAGACGGGCATGACAGTGAGCATGCGGATGAAGAAGAAGGTGACGAGCACGATGGCGACAGCAAACAAGGTGACGAAGACGAGCATGCGGACGAAGAAGAAGGCGACGAGCACGATGGTGATAGCGAACAAGGCGACGAAGACGAGCACGACAGCGAGGATGAGGAGGAGCACCATAACCACCACGGGGAGTTCGACCCGCATGTCTGGCAGGATCCGCTGCGTGTGAAGATTATGGTCTCGAATATCGCTGACGCACTTGCAGAGATCGATCCGGAGCATGCCGAGGATTATCAATCCAACGCCGAGGCTTACCTGCAGACACTCGACGAAACCGATGCACAGATTCGCGAACTTGTCGATCAGATCCCAACTGAGAACCGCAAACTGGTCACCAATCACGATGCGTTCGGCTATTTCGCCGACCGCTATGGCTTTGAGTTGGTTGGGGCGGTCATACCCAGTTTCACGACGGCAGCCGATCCATCGGCGGGGAGCCTCGCCGAACTCTCACATCTTATTTTGGAAGAGGGCATCAAAGCGATCTTCGCTGAGGAGCTCGTCGATCCAAAGGTCGCCGAACAGTTGGCAGCCGATACCGGCGTAACAATGGTCTACGGCCTTTACACTGGTGCGATTGGCGAGCCAGGAACGCCAGGAGATACTGTTCATGGCATGCTACTTGCGAATGCTCAGAAGATGAGCGAGGCTCTCCAGTAGCGAGCGATCAATTCTTTAAAAAACCTGGTAACTGTACATAACCTCAGTCCCTATTTAAAATTTATGGTGCCGAAAAGCGATTTCATCTCAGCTTGGATTGGGTCGGCTCTCGAAGGTGATCAGTAATAAGGGAATGGCTGTCACTGTCCCGGTCATTTTGGGTTGTGTTTTGATTTCCTTCTTTCACTCGATGAAGCAATAAGGTGATCTCGTCGCGCAATAACAGGCTGAAGATACGGCGGCCGAAAGCCACAGCACGCCGGATGCTCCTCAGCCTGAGTCATCGCATTGAAGCAGGAACAATTGGAGGCTTACCAGTACACGGGCGACAATCGGTTGCTCGAAGGCATAGCCACTTTCGGGTTGTACGCGTAGATGTTCGGCGGCAGTGTCGTCAGTTCTCGGCGTTCCACAGTCACATGCCTTGCATCGTGCTTCCGGAACCAGGATTTTCCCTCTACCAGTTGCTAGCTTTCGGCAGACATATCTCGGCGTAATCGCCAAGCACCTGAAGCCGTGTTCCGAATGGTTTCGAAAGCCGCGCAAGATCGGACAGGATCTCCCGGGCCTCTTCACCTGTCGCGAGAGCGGGACGGCCGCGTCGTTGCGGCGCTTCTTTTTGCCCTAGTGTGACCGGTAAGCTTTCTATCCGTGCCAGGTTATCTTCCTCGAAATGGCAGACAGGCACGACCGTCTGCCAGTAGCGCCGGTCAGCGACGAAACCGCCGGTGTCGTCCTTGTTGCGGCTGCGAGCCATCTCTGACGGCGTTGAAGTGGGGTCTAACCGGAACTTTTCATAGGCGTCAGCTGGATGCTTGTAAATCAGGTCATGTTGATCGATGAAGTTCCCCAGACTGTAGAAGATCGGTCTGCTGCGGTAGAGCTCAATCCCTCGGAGCAGGTGAGGACCGTGTCCGGCGACCACATCTGCGCCCTCATCAATCATGTGCCTGGAAAACTCCTGGATAAAGCCGGCAGGTTCTTCCTTTGCCTCACCTGACTCGTGGGCGTGAAGGCTTACAATGACGCGGTCAGCTCGACTGCGTGCGTCACGTACCCAGGCAGCGATCTGCTTCACATCACGCTCATCCAGCGTGTGCTCGGTCGAAGGTTCATCCCCGACCTTGAAATGCATATCACCGAAGGGCAAGAGTGCTGGATCATCTGGTGAGAAGCTGAATCCGAGTTCGATGCCTTCCAAACGCCGCTTGTCGAAGCCCAGTTCTTCGGAGATTTCCTTTATTGCTGTCAGTTGATGCGACTTGATCCGATAGGTCGTGGAAAAGCGTAGCGGGTTGATGCCTGGACGGCCCTGCATGTCCGGTCGTTGTTCTCCAGCTTGCTGCCCGCGTCTAAACGTCGAGCAACAGGAGATCAAAGCGACCGATCCTCGCGGACTGTCGACATAAGTCGGCATGCGCGCCTCGCCAAGGTTCTTGCCAATACCGGCATACCTAATGTTCCGCCTATCAAGCTCATTCATCATCGCGAGCAAGCCTTCGATGCTGTAGTCCAGAGAGTGGTTGGTAGCGGTAGCGAAGAGAACGAATCCCATTGCGATCAGCTCGTCGAGTACCCATGGATGTCCGGCCATGTGATCGCCGCCGGTTTCCTGTGCCGGAAAGCCCTGGAAGTCATTCGCCAGGACTTCCAGGTTGGTGAAGGCAACGTCGGCAGCGCGCAGGCGGCTTACAAGTTGTTGTACCGGTTCTTCAGTCGAACTGGCGATGCCACCTCGCATGATTGCACTGTCGCCGGTCAAAGCGATTGACAGCCTTGTTGGATAGTCTTGCATCGCACCTCTCCTACCGACGCTTCGATCATGCATTCTGAAACATTCTAGAGGATGCCGGAAGACAGCTGACTCAGAGCGACTTTACTTCAACAACTAGGTATAAGTATTCAAGCCAATGTTGGTGGTTCATGTCACACTGTCGTTGCCTGCCAGGTGGCTGTAAAGCACGCACTCAAATGTGGTCATGAGGTCGACCACTTTGTCATCGTTGAAGGGAAAGAGCTGGAGTAGCAATACGACGCCAATCCCATTGGTTAGGTCGATCCAAAAATACGTGTTCTGCAGTCCGGACCAGCTTAGTGAACCAGGCGAGCGTCCTCCGACGCTCTGTTCAACGCTTACCTGGTAACCGAGTCCAAAACCATCTTTGCCTGCCCAATTCGGAAACGGTGCAGAGACATCTGGCAGTAGCGATGGCTGGTCCGGAACCCGGTGGTTGGAGTCAAAAGCCCATCGCCACGGCGTACAGCGTACCGAACCTGGAGCGAAGCGGAGGCTGATCACTTCCTTTCCGTTTGTGAGGGGTTAGATCCGATACGCGGCGGTCTGATGGGATTGGCGCTGTTGACCGGGATGCGACTGGGCGAATTGATCGGGCTGCGCTGGGAAGACGCCAACCTGTTCGATCAGTTACTTGACGTAAAACGGTTGTATCAAGGCAGAGTCGATGGCAAGCCGCTGTGCGAGACGCCAAGCACGCTGCCGGCGACAAGAACGTGCTTGTCCACGAGGCGAATATCGCGCAGAGAACCATCACCGCAGGGCTTTTCGACGGACTCGAGATCCACCTGATCCCGGTCCTGTTGGGCGATGGGCGGCGGCTGTTTGAGCACCTCGGCGCCGAACAGCGCGAGCTAGAGCGGTTCAGGATTCTCGGAGGTGAATGTAGCGTCACTCACCTTCGCTACCGCGTCCGCCACTGATCCAGGCGAGTAGTACCGCCGACCGGGTCACGCCGTATCCTCGAAATGGCGATGCAGGCTCCTCGCCTCTGGGGAGAGGATCATCTAAGACGATCCTGGGACCGTGTCGTCAGTGGGCCAGTTCATCGAAGCTGAGATCCTCTGTAGCCTGAGGGTCGGGGTGACCCGGCGCCAGGAGCTGTTGCACCAGGGTTGAGTAGAGCCATGCTTTGAAGGTGGGCAACTCCCAGGCCGCCTCGATCACCAGACCCTGAAATGTCCCATGCCCGTTCAGCACGAACATGAGGTCGGTGGCGGTCTCGACGTCGAACTGTTCGCGGAGGCGACCGAGTTCGGCGAAGCGGGCTACCAGGCGCCCCATTCCGGCGCGTCGGGCTCCGCTCACAGCACTCCAATACCTCTCCACCGCCGGATCTGCCACCGACGCCGCGTTCACGGCCGGCCACAAGGGGGCTGCCCGGTGGTAGATGTCGACACTATGGTCTGTTGTCAGCGCCAGGGCTCGCTCGGGTGAAGACGTTGTCAGAGCTTCGAGCATCCAGGGGCGGTGGGCGACCGGTACAGGATCATGTTCATCGGCGCCGGCGAACTCCATCGCCTCGCAGAGGAGTTGGCCTTTGGTGCCGAAGGTGTAGTAGACGGTCTGAACTGCTACCCCCGACCCAGCGGCGATCCCCTCCATCGTCGTGGATGCGTATCCGTCGGTCGTGAATAAGCGCGCCGCCGTCTCGATGATCCGTCGGCGAGTATCCCTGGCCCGATCGGACCTTTTTTGCTTAGCACCCTTGACACTCTCATTCACGATGGTGATACTATCACAAAGACGACACTAGTGACATCACTAGTGGCAACACGGACCAAATTGAAAGTGAGGCAATAAGATGGCTGTAATCAGCAACTCGGTGACGATCCGCTGCTCGCAAGAAGCGGCGTTCGACTATCTGTCCGACAGCCGCAACGAGCTCGAATGGAACCCTGGCATCGAGTCGATCGAGAAGATTACAGACGGACCAGTCGGCCTGGGTACCCAGTACCGGGCGAAGTGGAAGAGCAGTCCGCCAGTGGTAGTCGAGATCATCGAGTACGAAAGACCACACCGGTGGGCTGGGCACAACGGCGGCCCTGTCGAAGTCACAGTCCGGTGCCGGCTCGAACCGGTCACCGAGGGAACCAAGTTGTTCGCTGACTTCGAGGCCATGCCGCACGGCTGGTTCAAGCTAATATTTCCCCTGTTCCTCATTCGGCTCCGCAGGGAGGAGCGAGCAAACATGACCCACATCCGCGAGACGCTGGAACGCCGGGCCGCTCGGGAACCCCTGAGCTGACAAGACCCTAATCCAGACGTCCCGTGCAACTCCAGTGGGACGTGAAGCGCTTGCAGGGCGTCTGTGAACGCGTTGTCGCCCCTGATCAGAGATGCTGCGGGATTTCGACGGTTGTGAGCTGGCAACCGGTCGGGTGCCGCAACCAAAAGAATTCGAAACCATGGAATCGTTGGGCGATATCGTGGAAACTCCGCAATAGTTTTTTTGCGCATAAGAACAGTTATCCGCAAAAGACAGCAGGATGGATTCCATCAAAGCCGAGCTACGACGACAGGGTCCCTTTTACCGCCCAGGCACGGGCAATCAGATGAATTGATCCGTCTTCTTGAACAGGCAGTCGTGAGCGGATGCTTTCACACAAGGTCTGCCGGTCGTGTTCGGACAATGAGGCTACAAATGACGGTGCAGGTCCCTGGCCTTCGAGGAATGGCTTCCAGTAGTCGTCGAAGTCACGAAAGACGCTCGGCACATCGATCGCACAAGTCTCGATACTTCGCAAGCCAGCGGTCTCCCAAAGACTGGTCAAATCTTGTGGGTTACAGAGTGGAAAACGCACCCCTTCGTCGCGATCTGCCGCTTCCGGGAACAGTTCAACTGCAGCATCCCAGAAATACCGCATCAGTTCGATCTTGTCTGCGTAATCCCAGACATATGCGGCAACAGTTCCAGCTGGTCTTGCTACTCGAGCCATCTCACTTATAGCAACCCGTGGTTCAGGCACAAAATTGATCACCAGTCCTGAGACGACACAATCGAAGACATTGTCGAGGTCGCCCAGGCGGCTTGCATCAGCAACTTGAAATCGGACACGCTCACCTATCTCACGAAATCGTTCTCTCGTGAATGTTATGTAATCTGGAGAAAGATCGATGCCCTGCACAAGTGCTGGCGCGTTGTGCTCCAGGATCACGGCTGTTATGTCGCCCGCGCCGCAGCCAACGTCCAGCCATGTCCCTCCGTCAGGAATATCGAGCCATTCAATGAAACCCACGGCAACTAGCCTGCTCCAGCGTCCGACATACCGTTGATAGGCCTCACCGTCCGACCATCGATCCGTTACCTGTCCAGTCATACCGGTTTCCTATCAGACATGCACTTCCAAGCGTTCGAAATTATATGGCAACTCGAACAGGGCAAGTTAACGATATCGGGGCAATCGATGAATGGATTTGACATTATTCGCTGTGTTTGCATCTCCTGGATTTGCATTAACGTTCACTAGAACGTACACCTGTCGGAATTTAAGGTATGGTAGGGATTAATATCCCTGTATCGGGACCATCGCGATTGATGAAGGAGGCTACATGACGGCGGACAGAAAGCTGACTCGCAGAGACTTGTTGAAGACTGCTGCAGTTACCGTGCCAGCCCTGGCGATCGGAACGCAAGGGGCAGCGGCGATGACAACCGAGCGCCAACGAGAACAGCCTCGCATGAACGTGCTCATCTTTATCACCGATCAGCAACGCTATACCCAGCATTTTCCTCCCGGTTGGGATGAAGAGAACCTTCCTGGCATGCAGCGGTTGAAAGCCCACGGGCTGAGTTTTGACAATGCCTGCACCTCCGCCTGTATGTGTAGCCCGTCCCGCGCCACGTTGATGACAGGTTTCTTCCCGGCTCAGCATGGAGTCAAGTACACACTTGAGGAGAACATGCCGAATGATCAGTATCCTTATCAGGTCGAGTTACCTACCAACTTCAAAAATGTCGCCTCGGTGATGTCCGCCGCTGGCTACAATGTCATCTACAAAGGTAAGTGGCATTTGAGCAAACCGGCGAACGGCTCTACGTTCGTTCCCGAAGATGTCGGCAAATACGGATTCCAGCGCTGGGATCCGCCAGATGCCGGCGCCAACCAGGCCGCTGACCAGGCAGGCGGCGGCACGGCTGACAATGACGGCCGGTTTATGAATGACAACGGCAGCGTACAGTCCGGTGACGAAGGGGTTCTCGACTTCCTGAATGGCGAAGCAGCTCGCCAGCAACCGTTCTGCCTGATTGTCTCACTGGTCAACCCGCACGATGTGCTCTTTTACCCACTGGTCTATGAAGCAAATGGGTATGACGATAGCTGGCTGGTTGGTGATATCGAACCACCGTCAACAGCACTTGAGAGCTTGGTGACCAAACCGACCGCACAGCAGCAGTTTCGAGCATTTTCCGTCGGGTTGGGACCACTGCCAACCTATACCGACCGGAAAAACTACATCAACTACTACGGTAATCTGATGAAGCTGGCGGACGACTATCTCGTTGATATCCTTGATACGCTAGAGACCCGCCGTATGCTTGACAATACGCTTATTATCCAAACCTCCGACCATGGCGAAGGCGGCATGTCTCACGGACTGAGGCAGAAGAATTTCAACTTCTACGAAGAGACGCTGCGCGTCCCACTCATTTACTCTAATCCGCAAATGTACGAACGACCATACCATTCTTCTGCGCTCGTATCCCACGTTGACTTCCTGCCGACGCTGGCAGGTTTGTTCGACGCGCCAGACCACGCCCGCGCGGACTGGCAAGGGGTTGACTACTCTAATCTGGTCCTCGAACCATCTCATAAATCCGTCCAGGATTATGTCGTCTTTACCTATGATGATTTTCAGTCTGGCCAGCCAGATCCCCCATACCCCGCTCCACCAAATCACATCATCAGTATTCGCGAACAGCGGTACAAGTTGGCCGAGTACTACGATGTAGACGGGGTTGAGCCAAGTCAGTACGAGATGTATGACCTGCAGAATGATCCGCTGGAAACGACAAACCTTGCCTACAATATAGATCAACAGCCCAGGCAGGTACGTCGGCAGTACGACCGGCTGAAGAAAAAACTCCAAGACGTCCAGGAAACTCGTCTCCAACCGCTTCATGTCCGGCCAACAAGGTAAGTGTCGATCGTGAGGCACTAACCGCCGCACCCTGACAGTTGTGAACACCATTCGATGGTGCTTGTTGTTCGGGGTGCGGCGGTGAATATTCAGGCTGACAGCTGATCGGGTAACCTTAAATTTGCGAGAAAGGTGACATGTTCATCACAGGAGCTTTGAGTTGAGCCTTAGACGGGTGCATCTCTACGACGGGACATTTGAGCTGTTCCGGGCGTTCTACAGTGCGCCGAGCCGGGTATCACCTTCTGGCCGGGAGGTCGGAGCAGCCGTCGCTTTTCTACGCGGTTTCGCCAATGTTGTCCTTGACGACGACGTGACCCATCTTGCCGTAGCGTTTGATCATGTCATCGAATCGTTCCGAAACGAGCTGTTCGACGGCTACAAGTCCGGCGAAGGTGTGGACCCTGAACTGTGGCAGCAGGCTGAGCTTTGCGAACAGGTGACCCTGGCGCTCGGCGTTGTTACCTGGCCGATGGTCGAGTTTGAGGCAGACGATGTGATGGCGACAGCGGCCACGCGATTCGTCGATGAAGTCGATCAGATAGTGCTCTGTTCACCGGACAAAGATCTGGCTCAGGTTATCCGGGACGACCGGATTGTTTCGTATGATCGAATTCGGAACACAACACTCGACGAAGATGGTGTGCGGGAGAAGTTTGGTGTCAATCCAACTTCAATACCGGACTACCTGGCGCTGGTTGGCGACACCGCTGACGGTATCCCCGGCGTGCCACGCTGGGGAGCAAAGAGTTCATCAGTTGTCCTGTCCAGGTATGGCCACATTGAAAATATTCCGGATGATGCTGGAAACTGGGATATCACAGTACGCGGTGCAAAGGGCCTGGCTGGCAATCTCTCGTCAATGCGGGAGGAGGCCATGTTGTACCGAACCCTGGCTACGCTCCGGCTCGATGTGCCGCTTGTAGAGTCGCTCGAAGACCTGAGGTGGCGGGGTGCGGATCGTCAACGACTTGAGGCGTTGTGCCATGAACTTGGCGATGATCGCGTCCTCAACCGCTCAGAGCTGTTCCAGTAACCAAAGCGATTTCAAGACCATTTACCCGAATTGAGGCCGATTTGCCAGCCAGAAAGACATGGTTTCGGGAAGATCGGCTATGATGAGACTGTTTTGCTCGAAGGCATCTCTGGTAATTTCTCTTCTATTCATCCTCTCGATGCTCAGCATTCCGGTTCCTTCTGTCTATGCCGAACAAGCGGAACAAACTGCAACTGAGTGCTGTGTTCATCAGCCACGCGATCAGGTGCTTGCGCCAGCTTCCCGGCATGTTGTCCCGGTAGCGGTTACTGGAGTGCCACAAGGCGGCACCGTCGACTCGGCCAGCGCCGTGCTCGACAGTGACGGAGTTGCCGCACGCATCGAACGGTTTCCGGGAACGGATCCCTTGCTGGTCATCGACTTCGGGCAGGTTGTCAGTGGCTACCTGCAGCTTGCAATTACCGGGTCTAATGGTGCGCAACTCGGCATCGCGATGAGCGAGTCCAGCAAATTCCTGGTCAAGGGATCTGATTTCTGGGGACTGGAACATGGCACGTATCACTGGAAGCCTGGATTCGGACCGGACGAATTCGAAACCGGGCAGATCGCCTTCCGGTACGTCATGCTGTTTCTTGAAGAAGATGGTTATATCGAGATTGACAGTGTTTCGTTGCACTTCACGTCATTTTTGGGCACGCCAGAAACGTTCGAAGGCTGGTTTTACTCAAGCGACCAGCAACTCAACCGCATCTGGTATGCCGGAGCTTACACCCTCGAACTGAGCACAATTGAGGTCGCGGAAGGAGAATGGACGCTTGTCGACGGCGCAAAACGAGATCGACATGTCTGGACAGGTGATCTCTTCCTTGAAGGCAAAATCGAATATCTGACCCATAACAATCCAGATCTCGTGCGTGTTGCGCTGGTTGATCTAGCGGAGCATCAACGGGAAGACGGCTATATACCTCCAACGTCGTTCGGCGATTACACGCCGGTCTTTTATGACTACGCTGCCTGGTGGGTGCAAACATTTGTCGAGTACATTTCGCAGACCGGGGATCTGGAATTCGCTGAGACCTACTATCCGCACATGGAGCGTGTGCTGGCGTGGTTCGAAACGAAGACCGGGCCGGATGATCTGGTTATCGACGACGCTGGCGCACAGTGGTCATTTTCGCTGCCGCGTACCGGCGCTCTCACCTATTTGAACGCCATCTACTACAAGGCGTTGCTGGATGCCGCCACGCTTGCTGAACATCTCGACGAGCCGGATGACGCGGAACTCTGGATGTCCATATCAGAACGTGTTCGCGAGGCGATGAATGAACATCTGTTTGACAACGAACGCGGCGTCTACGTCGTTTCTGATACCGACCGGGAGCATGTCCCACAGGACGGCAATGTTCTCGCGATGATCTATGGTATCGCTCTTCCAGAGCGGCACCAGGCAATCATCCAGTACCTGAGAGAACATCACTGGACAGCATTCGGGGCGACGACCGTTGACCCGCTCTATAACAATGATGCCTGGCATGATGGGCGCATCTGGCCATATATGGGCTACTTTGAACTCGAAGCCCGCTTTATGTCAGGTGACATGGAAAACGCGTTCGAATTGATCGATCGGCAGTGGGGGCACATGCTCAACAGCGATCCGGCATCGACATTCTGGGAATGGATGACTGCCGACGGTCAGATCGAAGTCGGATTTACCAGTCTGGTTCACGGTTGGTCAGCCGGGCCAACGGCTACGCTTTCTGAGTGGGTTCTCGGCGTCAGGCAGCCGGAATACTTCACCCCAAGACTGGAGATATTCCCTCACCCTGGTGCACTGGAATGGGCGCAAGGAAGAGTTCCCACTGCTTTCGGACCTGTGGATATCGCCTGGTGGCAACTGGATGACACCTTTGTGGAGCACGTGACTGTGCCTTCCGGCACAACAGCCGTCGTTGGCGTACCAGTCGATAGTCCGAATGCCATGTTGCAGGTCAACGGTGAAACGGTCTGGCAGGATGGCCAGGCTTCTGACAACACCGTCAAGTACGATGGCTCTTATCTGACGATTGAGCTAGCGGCGGGTGAGTACGATCTGGTAGCGAGCCATGGTTGGGAGTACTACTCAGTTACCGATC
>CAZNYB010000001.1:121758-153614 GCA_964577155.1 uncultured Thermomicrobiales bacterium
GGTGAGTACGATCTGGTAGCGAGCCATGGTTGGGAGTACTACTCAGTTACCGATCAGTTCGTCGCACCCGTGTTCCAGGAATTCTGGGAAGAAAATGGTGGGCTGCCGGTGTTTGGCTACCCGGTCGGACCAGTGACCGTTGAATGGAATGCCGAAGCCAGCATCTGGTCAATGGTTCAGTATTTCGAGCGCCAGCGTTTTGAGCACCATCCGGGGAACAGCGGTACTCCATATGAGGTCCAGTTGGGACGGCTTGGCGCGCACAACGCCGAACAATCATCGTTGTCTGCCGACAATCCTGCATTTCAACGTGTCGATGGTGCTAGTTCAGACGCATGTTTGTATTTCCAGGTCACCGGACATCAGACCTGTGGGGATTTCAAGGCTCACTGGGAGCGATTTGGCCTTGACTTTAATGATCGGGGCATTTCCAATCGCGAGTCGCTTGCCCTCTTTGGTTACCCGATCAGCGAAGCGTTTATCGATGAAGACACTGGATTGCTGACTCAGTATTTTGAGCGAGCGGTGTTTGAACACCTCCCCGACTATCCAGAACCCTGGGATGTGCTACTTCGCAGGCTTGGCGCTAGTGGTTATGTAGAGTAATCTGGCGGGATCACGTTTTTCGTCGAGGACGGCGCGCCAGCTCTCCAGCACAATTCGGACAGGTTTCATTCATTTTTGCCGCGCAATCGGGGCAAAACGTGCATTCATAGGAGCAAATGTATGCCTCATCTCCAAAACCCAGCGGTCTGTCGCACTGTTCACAATTTGTTCGCATTTCTAATGCCATTGGCAGTCTCTCCTGCTCTGTTGATTCGCTGACTCTTCGAATATGATCGTACCTGATACAAAAGTACGATAACTTGAACCGGATCGATCAGGTGTATATACAGCAATTGGACACAGCTCAATGCAGGAGATTTTCATGCAATCGACCGTAGAGAGACGGGTTGAAGAACAGTGCAAGTAGAGCGATTTAGCGCAAATCCCATCATCCGGCCTCATATGGATCCAAGGATGGGGGATAACGTCAACGGTCCTTCCCTTATTCGGGTGCCAGAGTGGGTTCAGCGACCACTCGGGCGCTATTACCTCTACTTCGCCCACCATCAGGGAAGGTACATCCGGTTAGCCTATGCCAACGAGCTCCAGGGACCATGGCGCACCTATCAGCAAGGGGTTCTCGATCTGGAGGAGTCCTATTGCATCGAACATATCGCGTCTCCAGATGTTCATATTGATCCCAGTAGCAGGCAAATACGGATGTATTACCATGGCCCCGATGCAGGAGGAGGACAGGTTACCCGGCTTGCAATTTCGAATGACGGGTTAACGTTCAGTGCCTCACCGCTTATTCTCGGTCCGGCATATTTCAGGGTGTTTGGCTGGAATGGACTCGCCTATGCCCTGGCGATGCCCGGCCAGTTTTTCCGGTCCCGTCTCGGGCTGAACAATTTTCAGAAAGGTCCCAGTCTCTTCACCAGAAACATGCGGCACAGTGCCGTAATGGTACGAGACGACGTGCTCTATGTCTTCTATTCAAACGTTGGGGACGCTCCCGAACATATTCTTCTCTCGACGATTGAACTCTCACCGGACTGGATGTACTGGCAGGCATCAGATCCGGTGAGCGTTCTGACGCCGGAACTGGATTGGGAAGGCGTCACGTTGCCGATTGAGCCGTCGATTCGGGGTTGGGCGCCGGGGCCAGTCAGGCAGTTACGGGATCCTGCAGTTTATCAGGAAGACAACCGAACCTATTTACTTTACTCAGTTGCCGGTGAACAGGGAATCGCCATTTCCGAGATATTCTTCTAGCTCATCCCAGCGCAACATAAGGCACAAATCAGGATGCTGGCATTACCTCTTTGCCGCGAGCCGCTGCCCAATCATGGTAATCCGGGACCGGTTCATCGACTGCATACAGGAAGTAGTATATGCCCATTTCGCCGAGAAACTTGAACTGTTTCCGGAGATCCTTTTCGAGATCGTCGTACGTTTCGAATGACCGGAGATAGTTGCGAAAATCTCCATACTCCTGATCAAGCTCTATCATTCGTCCCGCATTATGGACAATTGCTTCGATCTTTCTGCGGTTGCGGATAATCCGGGTATCGGACGCTAATCGATCGATATCATCCTCGGTAAAGTCAGCAATTTCGACCGGATCAAACCGATCGAATGCTTCGAACGTGCCTGGCCACTTGGCTGCTACTACCTTCCAGGACATGCCTGGTTGAAATACAGCTCGACTCATCACTTCCAGGTAGCCGCTCAATTCCTGAGGTTCTTTGCGTTGAGGCACTTCAGGCATAGCAACGCTCGCTATCTTCATGAAATACGAACATATGTACTATATGTACAGTGTACCAGGAGCCAGATGGATAGGAAAGCGCAAGTGTTGACTGTTTGCTGCTCGTTACGTTTACCAGCCAACCGCGATTTTCCGATTCGTCAGGGAAGAGTCATGTCAGAACGGGATACTCCCTCAGATCAGTTTAGATCGCCCCTCATCGTCTCACCGTTCTCATATGATGGTGTGACCTTTCAAGCTGCCAGTAGCCAATTGTCGTTATAGTCTGAACTAATGATGGTAGATGCCACACACGGATGGCAGCAAAATCATTTGCCCGGTAATCTTGGATCATTCAGACACTGCCAGCTGGCAATCGGTTCCTGTACTTCGATTGAAAATTGGGTGTTTTAGTTGGAACAGTTTGATCCGGAAATCCAGGAATACGAGCAGTATGAGCGGCAACGCTCCCCTTTACGCTATGTTGCCTGCATCGCCGGGTTAGTCGCTGTTGGCATGATGATCGCAATCCCGTTGCTTCAGATCAGAACCAACGACAACCGGCAACGCGCTATACCATCAAATGATTCGCAGCCTGAACTCGTCGCACGGCAGTTTTCGTCGGCAATGCTGGAACGTAGGTCAACTGCACTCGGCAAACAATTTAGCGTTGCAGCGATACATTCTCAGATTGAATCGTTGACAAATATCCTGGACGAGCAGGGGTTCGATGAGCTTTCCATCGCCCACGCGCTTTTGCGGACGGTCCGTTGCAATTCTTTTCAACCCGATGAGCTGTGGTGTTACGAGGCCGGTGTTGCTCTTGAAGACGGCTCCCAGCTTTCAATCATGACATTCTCAGTCGCAAACGTTGCTGGTTCATTTCTTGTCGTCGAGGTTTCCCAAATTGGGATTCCCGTCTAGCGAACACGCGCGCTTCAATTTTGTTTGAATTGCAGTATCGAACTCTGTTGATGCCAGGTTCGCGATGCTTGTGGAATGTCTCATACGAGAGCAATGAAATGGATGACCTGAATGCGTATCGAAGAAGAACGCGGACAAGACCTCCAGAGAGGTGAGCCGTTCCGTTTTGTATGGAACGACGAGGATGTCATTGCCTATCCGGGTGAGACCGTGCTTGGTGCGCTGCTGGCGGCCGGAACGCGCACGCTTGGCAATACTGAGAAGTTCGGAGATTCGCGATTCATGTTCTGTGGCACTGGCGCCTGTTTTGCTTGTCTGGTTGCAATTGATGGTCATCCGCAGGTCCGGTCCTGCATTACACCGGCAGTCGCCGGATTGAATGTGTCATCCGTGAAGCCAATAGAACAGGTATCCTGATCAAATGGTAAATGATGGAAACAGCAAATCGACAGTGATTGTAGGTGCAGGACCAGCCGGATTGGCGGCTGCATCGAAGTTACTAGACTACGGAGCGCAGGTTACGTTGATCGACGAGTACGCTACGCTCGGCGGCCAGTATTTTCGTCAGTATTCGGCAGCTCCAGGCGTCTCACGCAGCACTGATCTTGATGAGCGATACCAGACCGGGAAACAGCTGATTGATCGGCTTCAGCATGATCAGCTCACCGTGCTTACCGACACACTTGTCTGGGGCTTGTTTGATAACAATGAACTGGCTATCTACAGTAACGGGCAGACTCGTATTCTGCATCCAGACAGCATCATTCTTGCAACCGGCGCAATTGAACAAGTTTCAGCCTTCCCTGGCTGGACACTTCCAGGAGTAATGACAGCAGGTGGTATCCAGGCTCTCCTCAGCCGTGACGGTATGTTGCCGGGTGAAAAATTTCTCGTGGCTGGCACAGGTCCGTTGCTCCTTGCCGCCGCGTTGGAGATCGCTGAAGCTGGAGGCGAGGTTGCCGCGGTTGTCGAAGGGAGTAGCGCAAGCGCGCCACTCCGAAACATCCATCGTTTTCTCTGGCAGATGAAACGAATTCGAGAAGGTTGGGATTACCGACAGGCACTTGAACAGCACGGTATACCTTTCATTTCCAGCAGCGCAATTACGGCGGTTCGTGGCAGCGAACGGGTCGAGTCGGTGACGGTTCAGGAGATTGACGCTGATTGGCAACCTGTCGCGGGGACAGAGACGGACTATGCTGTTGACACCGTCTGTATGAATTTTGGCTTTATTGCAGCTATCGAACTGGCCCGCATGATCGATTGCGATATTCAGCATGACCCGGCACGCGGAGGCTGGTATGTAACGCACGATGCGATGATGCGGACTTCATGTCCTGGTGTCTACGTAGCCGGGCAAGGCGCAGGCATCGGAGGCGCTGACCTGGCCCAGGCGACTGGAATCCTGGCTGGTCTCGCGGTTGCAGCCGATCTTTCGCTGGGGAAATCAGGCGATCTCAGCAATCAAATTCAAGAAGCTCGTAAGGCTGTGGATCGGGCACGATCCGTTGCCGCCGTCCTCAACTCGATTTACTCTCCTGCACCCGGGCTGGCCAGCATCATTCAGCCTGACACCACCATTTGTCGCTGCGAGGAAATTCTGGCATCCGAAGTCGATGAGGCAATCGCGAAAGACGCCACAACGCTAAACGATATCAAGCGATATACAAGATGCGGAATGGGCGCTTGCCAGGGCCGGATCTGTAGCCCGATCGTGTCAATGTACCTTGAGCACAAAACGAACAACCCACCCGAAGTATCCGGTTTGATCACGGCGAGACCGCCGGTTAAACCAGTACCGCTTGGCGCGCTGGCCAGATTGTTTCCCGATTCCTAGTTCCACCGCGGCAGATTAGCTGCGAGTGTGGCTGCTATGACGTCTGTCTATGGAGCGGTAAGAAGTTTTTCTTCCTGTGTAGGAGGGTCCACCCGGGTCGATTGACGCCGGGCTGGATCGACCGCGCTGGCAGGTCGTGGTAGCGTGTGAAGCCCCAGATAGGCCATGGCGCCGAAGAACAACGACACGAACATGCCGTGCGACATCGTTGCGAAGATGTCCAGTTCGGACCAGACGATAAATGCGCCAGTTAGGGATTGGGAGATGATCAGTATTGCAGCGATCACACTGCCCCAGAAGAGATCGGGTCGACGGTCACGGTACTTGCTGGCCCAGTACACCAGGCCGAAGATTGCCAGGGCTAACAACCCGGCTGAAAAGCGATGGCCGATGACCATTCCGGTTTCCCCTCCGAGCGCGGGCAATATCTCGCCGTCGCAGAGTGGCCAGTCACGGCAAGCGAGGCTTGCGTCGTTGTGCCTTAAATAGGCGCCCCAGTAGACAACCAGGTAGGTTGCCCCGAGCAAACCCCAGACTGCGTAAGAGAACGACGCCGGCACACGCAAATCTCGAAGCTTGTCCCGTCCGTCTTTCTCGTACAGGAAGATCGCGGTCAACAGTACCGATGCGAATGCAACCAGCGAAATCCCGAAGTGTAGCGCCATAATCTCAGGTGTTTGCGGCCACATCACCGCCGCCGCGCCGAGGCCGGCCTGCAAAAACAGGAATCCGATCATAAGCGGGACCAGGATCCGGATTTCGAGGCGATCCCTCCAGTAGTACAGCGCTCCGATTGCCGTCCCAAGGATCAAGAATCCTTCAATACCAGTCACGAAACGATGCATGTATTCGATCATGGATTCGACGGCATAGCTTGGGACAAATTCACCATTGCAAAGCGGCCAGGATTTGCCACAGCCTTCTTCAGACCCTGTCGTCGTAACCAGTGAACCTTGCACCAGGACAACGAACATGCCTACCGCGGTAAGAACTGCAAGTCTCTTCACCCACTTCTGCATCGCTACTCCCTGACGCGGATCGAATCTGGCTGCGGAGCAATGACGCTTCGCCGCTCGTAACTAAGGATACGCTGTTGTCTGGATATCTGGCGACCGTTGCCTGGTAGTGACCTGACAAAAAAAGAGGAAGTTATTCAACTTCCTCCTTGACACAATATGGACACAATGCGTTCTAGGCTACGCAAGGAGCTATCTTGCTAAGCGTTGCCGAGGGATTCGAGCTGCCGGACGTGGTCCGCTTCGTGAACACTCACAAACATGAGCCAGCTTTTTGCCGACATTTCGCCGAAAAACTCTGTGTCAGCGCTGGCGCTCAGGTCAGCATCGTCAGGAATCCAGCTCAAGTACAACTCAGTCGCCTGATCACCGGCATCAAGAAGGTCGATCGTCTCCTGTTTTGACAGCACCTTTGGTGTCTCGCCAAGAAACGGCGACACAGCTTCTCCAGGACCGGGATTTTCAATATCCGCAAGCTCAAGCGCTCGTCCGCCGATGAACCAGAAGGCGCTTGTCACATGACAGATCAGCTCGCCAGCGCTCCAAACCTCGTTGCCTTCACTATCATCAGCTTGCTCCGCAAATGCCGATGATGGCAAACCTTCTACCTGACCTCGAGTGGCGGATCGAACATCGACAATTGCCTGTTTGAGTTCCGGGATGCTGTATCTTGGTGATTCTTTGGCAAAGGTGGTCGATTTGTCGGTGATAATAGCATCGTAGGCCACCAGAAGTTGATCAGGGTTCAGGGCAGTCATTTCGATTCTCTCAATTCTTTCTTTTGTGCTACCAATAGCTGGTCTTGCAAAAACAGTTGCCTCATTCGGTTGCATCAGACAGATGCCAGTCTGTATCAACTATTTCCAGTATCGTCAACATTCCAGTTTCTGAAGTTGTTCTACGTGAACTCCTTCATGAAGACTCGTGAGAAGAAACCAGCCCCGAATACTGAGATCTCCGAACGGAGGCGCGCTCACAGTCGCCGAAAAGTCAGCTGCGTCAGGAATTTCCGCGATCAGAAGCTCAAGTTCGAGATCAGCGAGATCCAGGGCGAAGAGAGTTTGTTCTCGTGATAGAACCTTTTCACCTCGAATTGACTCAAATTCAGACGGAAGAGTTCTGCCAGGGGATCCGGACAATTCCCGCAATCTATCGTAAAAGCCAAAACGCAAAGACGCTTCTATCAAATGACTGACGATCTGCCCGGCGGACCAGACTTCATCGCCGTTTGCATCGTTGGCCTGCTTTTCAAAAGCCCGGTCTGGAAGGTGAGCGACGGTTGACTTGAGGTCACGTCTGACTGAGAAGAGCAACTCTCGAAGTTCAGCATATGAGTACAGCAATGCTTCTTCTTCGGCCGTTGTTTCGCGTTTGTCGAACACCCTGCACCGAATGTCGGCGACCGGGATAGTCGAGGTAACGACCAGGGTCATGTTTGCTTCCCTTCCAGTGCTTGCATCTCTCTGAGTTGTCCGACGTGATCATCCAGGTGAATACAAGTGATGAGGAGTGCCCCTTTGAGCGCGGCGGTGCCGAAAGCTTCGTGTGTTGCGGTCCGGTCCAGGTCATTCGCGCTATCGACCCGGTCAATCAGCACGGCCACAGATGAGTCCAGAAATGTCAACGCTTCGATCGATTGCGCTCGGGTAAGCGGGTTCACCCCGGCGTAGGTGACGAGCTTTGGTGGAATAGGTGGCATTTCAACCTGAAACAACTCTTTCCAGAACTGCTGCGTGCGGACATCTACATCGCACAGGTGGCTGATGACCTGACCAGCAGACCAGACATCGTTGCCATCTATGTCATCGGCTTGGCGTTCAAATGCCGCGTCTGGCAACGTCTGAATGAGCTGCCGGATGTCTTCCCAGGCTAAGAGAATCGTCTCCTTCAACTCAGCCAGGCTATACTCGCTTCCTAGCTCATCTAATGTCGCTCTCCGGTCGACGAAAACCGTAATGCGGGCCTGGGCAAGCACCTGACTCTCTAGTTTGAGTGTTGAGGTAGAACTCATACGTCCTCCTGAACGTACAGAACAAACGTTCGCAATGTAATTCATATTACAGGCGGAGTGTCCGGCTGTCAAGGATGAATTCCGGTTTCCGTGCTTTTCAGTCTCGTAGAGAGCAAACCTTGCTGGTAGCATCAACTCTGATAGCGCAGTCGTGACCGAAGCAGTCGGCAAGAAAGAGGAACGGATGCACAGAGCAGTACTCCCAGGTATGAGCGTCGATCAACTTGAAACTCCAGTGCTGGTCATTGATTTAGACGCCATGGAACGCAATCTGGCGACGATGATGGACATTCTTGAAGGGTCGAATATCCGCCTGAGACCGCATTTGAAGACGGCGAAGTCCCCTGCCCTGGCAGCCATGATGGTACGCGCGGGAGCGACTGGAATCTGCTGTGCGAAACTGTCCGAGGCTGAAGTCATGGCGAATGCAGGGCTGACCGACATTTTGTTGACCAGTGAAGTTGCCGGCGCGGGTAAAGTCGAGCGGCTGGTCGCTCTGGCGGCGCGGGTGCCCGGTTTTATGGCTGTGGTCGATTCATCGGTTGTTGTTGACGATATAGCTCGCCAGGCAGCTGCGCGGGGGCTGATGGTCAATCTGTTGATTGAGCTTGATGTTCATACCGGACGTAGCGGTGTTGTCGAACCTTCCGATGTTCTCCAGTTGGCAAACCAGATCGAGTCGCTGGAAGGTGTGCAACTGGTCGGCATCCATGCTTACGCTGGACATGCGCAGGTCTGCCAGCTCGAGGACAGAATCGCTCGAAACGGCCCGGCAATGGACCGGCTTGAGGAGACTGTCGAGCTGCTTGCCGAGCATAACCACCAGCTGTCAATTCTTAGTGGCGGTGGATCCGGCTCCGTGCGCCTGGATGTCGAACGCGGTTTGCTGAACGAGATTCAGGCTGGATCTTTTCTGCTGATGGACACCTCCTATCGGGACGCCGGGGTTGAGTTCGAAAACGCGCTGACCTGCCGGGCGACGGTTATTAGCCGTCCAGCTGCCGATCGGGCGGTTTGCGACGCAGGCCAGAAAACGTTGAGCAAAGATGCAGGTCAACCGGAAGTTACCGGTCGCCCCGGGGTCACCTACAATCGTGGCTCCGATGAACACGGAACACTGGATGTCGACCCGTCGCTGCTGGAGAATGAGTTACGGGTCGGAGACGGCATTGATATCCTGCCAAGCCATGTCTGTACGACGATCAACCTTCATGATGAGATGGTCGGAGTGCGGAATGGCATTGTTGAATCGGTCTTCACCGTCGATTCACGAGGGTGTGTCTGGTAGCAACACGACTATCGAGCGGACTTGGAGCTAGCACAATGAACGATGGTACGAAGCGGCTTATTGTCAACGCTGACGATCTTGGCCGGTCCCCTGGCATAAATCGCGGCATCATCCAGGCTCATCGAGATGGTATCGTGACGAGCACGACGCTCATGGTCAATCTGGAGGGCGCAGAAGAAGCGTTCGCAGCTGCATCAGCCTGTGAACTGCTAGGCATCGGGCTACATGTCAACCTGTGCTACGGACCGGCGCTATCACCAGATGTTAACTCACTGACCGGCCCGGACGGCAACCTGGAGCGTGATCTGAACCGCCTCTCGGACCGCATCAATCCAATCGATGTAGACCGGGAAACGCGAGCGCAACTCGAGAAATTCAGGGAACTTGCCGGTCGTTGGCCAACCCATCTCGATTCCCATCACCACCTGCTTTCATGGCCAGCCTGCCGGGAACCACTCATACACATAGCAACAGAGTTTGACTTGCCGGTCCGGTGTGAGCTAGCTGACCTCAAAGCACAGCTGCTACAGCATCAGATTCCAACTACCGATCACTTCGAGGCCAGATTTCACGGTCCGGGCAACACCACTGTTGATCGGTTGCTGGACATTCTGGACAGCCTCGGACCAGGAACAACCGAATTGATGTGCCATCCGGGGCTGGCCGACCAGTTGCATATTGATAGTGCGTATACAACTGAGCGTGAGGCAGAGCTATCTGCCCTGATAGCTCCCGAGGTCCGCAAGGCCATTGCCGACAATGAAATTCAGCTCGTGAATTTCACCGTGTTCAAGGCATAAGCAAAATTGTGAGACAACCTTAAGTTGCTGACCTGATCGCTTCGAGAGTCATGCTTGCATCGTGGTCGTGCAGACATGCATTGACAACGAGAGTCTGGTTAGTAGTGGACGTTCACCCGTGTGCCTACGGATGCCCAGGAGTACAGGATAGCTGCCCGGTCGGTAGGAACATTTACACAACCGTGACTGGCGGCGTATCCGAAACCATTACGCCAGTACGCGCCATGGATTGCAAAGTCTTGATAGAAATACATCACCCAGGGTACGTCGTCCTGTTGGTATGGCGTCCCGTCATACCCGACGCCTGCCATGTCCTGTGCATCGAGCTTCCAGTAGACATTGAATTGGCCAGTAACCGTTGGCGACACAGCCGCGCCGACGACTATCAGCGATGACAGCACTGGCACATCACCTTCAAACGCCGTAATGGTGTAGTTGCTCAGGTTTATGTCTATCCATCGCTCGCCAGCATAAGCAGCTCCGGTTATCTCGCTAACCTCTGGTTCGGGCGGCTCGTAGACATCGACTCCTTCGGGCTTGTCCAGACGCTGGTGTGTGACGCCTTGCAAAATGGCATCGAGCGTCCCTAGCGTTACAAATTGGGTCTGATCGTCGGCTTCATTCCAGCTCAAGGCACCGTACTCAAAGTACTGATAGACGTTGCCATTCTCCGAGAATTCCTGTGAGATTGGCCGTCCTAGCCGGGCCTCATTCTCATCATTCTCATAGGTGAGCAAAAATCCGTTTATCAGAGAATGTCCGGTTTCAGGGAAATATCGACTGCCGTCATCGGATTGCGGAACGGACGCGAATGCCTGGTTAGTCTTCGGATAACCCATTCGATTGGCATAGATATTTCCGATAGGCGCAAGCCGTACATCAGCTGGAATGGCTTGTTCGAGCTCGACATTGATGATCTCCAGCCTGGCGAATTCAAACCACTGAATCCATCGATTGCCGTACTTCACCGGCGGGGAGACAGGGAACCCGGTTTGATCCAGTCCGCCTAGATCTTCCCAGGCGGCCATGAATGGACCAGAAACAAGCTGACCAGTTTCATTGAAGTAAAGTTGTTGGTCGAGGACGGCAGGATCAAACGCGGCTGATGACCGAGGAGCGAGCCACCCAGCGGCCATTGCTACCACGAGCCCCACCACTCCGGCAAAAACAACAATCCGACCAGAAGTCACGTTACCATTCCCCTGTTATACTTTACATATTCACTGGTGCGTACGTACGCAGATTGCTACAGCTACTCTTCGATTCTACACATCGTACTAGCAGTCTGCCAGTATTGCCCCTTACATTTGCGCCACTCGTTCTTTGCAATCCACAACGCAAATATTCGTTCCACCGTGCCTGCTGCGGCTATCCTTAGCGGCTGAGTTTGTCGCGGGAATTTCGTCCCGGATTAAAAGTCTAGAGATGCACAGGTGAAGGACTCCTACCGTTGATGAAAGTGATGAAGTTCGGTGGCACGTCGGTCGGCGACGCCGCTGCTATACAAAAAACTTGCAAGATAATTCAATATTACGCAAATAGATCAGAAACCGTGGTGGTCGTATCAGCCATGAGTGGCGTCACGAACACGCTTTTGAGTCTGTCGGACTCCGCCATACGCGGGGATAGTGAGGCAGTTGAAACCGCTCGAGCTGTACTCCTTGGACCGCATCGAAAAGCGCTCCAGTCGCTCCTGCCGTCCGGACAGCGTCGCCGCTCGGTCAGCGCAGAGTTGGGACTGCTTGTTGATGAGGCAAGCCGGCTGCTCTACAGCATCTATATACTGCGGGAGTTGTCGGCGAGAGCGCGAGATCGTCTGGTGTCGTTTGGCGAGCGGATGAGCAGTGTCATTGTGGCCGCAACACTAGCTGAGATGGGAACTCCCGCACAGCCAGTGTTCGGAGAAGCCCTGATTGTCACTGACAGTGTCTTTGGTTCGGCTGCGCCGCTGCTTGTTGAGACCAAAACAAAAACGGTGTCGACGCTTCAACCCCTGTTCGAAAGCCACACATTGCCGGTTGTCACCGGGTACTTCGGCGCAAACGAGTCCGGAATCACTACGACGCTGGGACGTGGCGGCTCCGACTTTTCAGCGTCGATACTCGGCAATGCGCTGCAGGCTGACGAGATACTGATCTGGACTGATGTGAGCGGAGTGTTGACCGCTGACCCTCGCCTTGTGCCAGCAGCGCGCAGCGTCAACCATCTCACCTACACTGAGGCAACTGAACTTGCCTATTTTGGCGCGGAGGTGATTCACCCGAAGACGATGTATCCCGCCGCTGAGGCTGGAGTGCCGATTCATATTCGAAATACATTTCACCCTGAAGATCGCGGCACCACGATCAGCGATTGCGCCGACGATCGACCGGGACCTGTTGCGAAGGCGATTGCCTCGATTTCAGGGCTTTCAGCAATCACTGTGGCTGGTCGTGGGCTGATCAGTGTCTCGGATGTAACGGCTCGAATCTTCAATGTCGTAGCCGGCACGGAAGCAAATGTCTACATGATTTCCCAGGCTTCTTCACAGCACAGTGTTTCATTTGTGATTCAGACCGAAGCGCTGGAGACTGTTTACTCTGCGTTAGCGGAAGAGTTTGCCGAGGATATTCGACACCAGCGGGTACTTTCCATCGGGATTGATCGCGATCTGGCGATTGTTGCCGTTGTTGGAGATGGTATGCGCGGAACTCCGGGTGTCGCTGGCAAGGTATTCGGCACCATGGGTACAAAAAACATCAACATCATAGCCATCGCTCAGGGTTCAAGCGAGTTGAACATCTCATTTGCGATTGCTGAGTCAGAGGTCGGAGACGCTGTCTCCGCGCTCCACGACAGATTCGTCCCGGCGGATTGAGCGGCTGATCTGAGGAACCTGCCTGCCTGTTGACCGTGAGTTTCGCCGATTCTTTCGCTCGGCAGTGTGGCTCGGCACCAACAAAGCTCTGTTCGGTTGAGGCGGCAGACTGACGTGGTCTTCAGCTTCGAGATCGGCCAGGTTTGCCGTCATTTCATCATTGCTGTCTGGTTCTGCAGGTTCGGGCGGGCTATCTTCGGCGGAGGCTTCGTCTGGCCCCGACGCCGTTTCCTCCAGTGATTCATCCAGAGGTTCTTCAAGCTCGTCAAGTTCAATGGTCAAGCCTGTATCATCATTGGCTTCAGCCTGCTCGATGTTGCCCGCACGTTCAATTTGCCGTGAATCAGCTCTCCATGTATCAAATTGAACGATGTTGCCCTGACTGGCGAGCGATTCTTCGCCAGGGTCTGGCAGGAGATCATCAGAGGTGAGGTCCACCTCCATCGGATCGGCAAGTTCAGGGATTTCTTCAGTTGGAGATATTTTCGTTGCTTCTTCGTCTGTTGTTGCCAGAGCAACTTCCTCAGCCTGCTTCGTGGCTTGTTGTGCAGCCGTGGCGGTTGCTTCTCTCCTGGCCGCCTCCTCCGCCAGGAGGTCTGCCGCCACCGGACTAAGGTCATCAATTGACTCAGAAGGTTGATCGGCTGGTTGATCGGAAATTTCTGTCGGTACTGTTTCCTGGCCGGTTGACTGCGTCGTTGTGAGCAGTTCTCCTTCTTCAAGTGCGAGAGGTTCTGGTTCCAGGTCAGTGACGGATGCACTCAGTGAGCTGTGTGCCGGTGACGATGAGATCGAGCGATCAGGGTTCCTGGCTACAAACAGGATGACCCAGAACCCGCTAACAATTACCGTGGTAGGTAGTACGATGAACAGTAAAATAAAGATAATGTCGCCAGAGGCCACGTAATCCTCGCCCAATGCCTGCGTGTGCTGACTTTCCGGTAGAACAAACACCGGTTTACATGTATCCTACCGCGTCAGCCCTATGAAAGTGAACCGGATCGGGCAGGAGGATTGTATTCATTGTCTGAATCCACCTGACAGGAGTGTCGATGGAATCGATCGAATTGCTCATCGATCTTTGGGACAGCCGCCGCTGGCGATGGTGGACGCTGGTTGCCGGCGTGCTCCTGGTCATCGTGACTGCCATCGTCGCGACCATCGTAGCAACCGTGATCGGTCAAGATGTCGCTGGACTCGTTTTGCTCGGCCTGCTCGCTGAGATCGTTGTGGTTAGCGTGATCGGCAGCGGAGTGTTCGACGGCATTTCTCGCCGCATGAGTCGCGGCGGTCTGGCGCGCGAGACCGCGGACCTTGACGAATTGCAGGAACTGAAGACGGGACGACGCAAACTGAGCGAAGCTGAGCTGCAACGTCGCGATCGTAGAGCTGTCCGGGCTGGAATTCTCGTACTGCCGGTGTTCCTGACTTTTATCGTTCTGCTTTTCGCACGATGAACCCGGATATGCTTCTCTGGATCGCGGGGTTCATTCTGGCAGGACTGGGGTTGAAGTTTGCCGTCGATCTATTGATGAAACGCTACAACGTCAAACCTGAAAACGTAGACGAGCATTCTCGCGGCTTTCACGATGTTCTTGTTCGTTACCGCGCCTGGCTTGAGAAGAGAAGGCATCAGGATGATGCTTCAGATTAGTCATCAGCGCAAAATTCGTAACACGCCTTTTGAAGAACAGATATAAAGGTGGCCAGGGAGTCGAGATCGACCCACTCATCCAGCCCGTGTGCGCCTTCGCCGGTCGGTCCGAAAATAGCGGTTGGCACACCGGCTTGATCGAGGATCGACGAATCCATCCACCCCATGCTTCCAGATAACGTCGCTGGAACCCCGGTCGTTGCCTGGGTTGCCCGTTGCAGAGCTTTGACCACCGGCTCTTCTTCATTCACTTCAAATGGATCCCGGACCAGCATGATCGAGTAGTCCGCTGAAAATTGCTCATCCTGGGCTGACAGGTGTTCAATGATGTGCTGAATTTCTGCCCTGATTTGTGATTCGGTCTCCCCGGGAACAGTTCGCCGCTCGATTTCCAGACGGGTAGATTCCGGATACGATGAGAGCTCCTGACCGCCTTGGATCAGCGACGCGTGAACCGACGGCAACCCGACCAGCGGGTGAGGATCGACAGTGCCTAATCTGGCATTGAGTCGCTCCAGCCCCTCGAGAACCCTACCCATATGAGCGATCGCATCAACACCCAGCTGGTGCTGGCTGCCGTGAGCGGCGAATCCATGTGTGTTTATTTCTGCCCAGACGAAGCCTTTGTGGGCAATCCCGATCTGAAGGCCTTGTGGTTCGGTGACGATCGCGCCATCCGGCGCCCAGCGTCCGATCTCACGGCAAATCGCCTGCGTGCCAGTGCTTGCGTACTCCTCATCTGCCACAAATGTGCCGACGACTGTTCCAGGGAACGTCGGGTCACGGGCGATCTCCTCCAGAACGACGATCATCCCGGCGAGCGACGCTTTCATATCGATTGCGCCGCGTCCGTGAAGCCGGTTATCTTCGATGTATGGCTCGAAAGGTTGTTTCATCCCGGCTATCCCGACGGTGTCGGTGTGTCCATTGAGCATCAGTGTGCGTCCAGGTCCGTTTCCCGCCGATGCAACGACATTCGGCCTACCCGCATCGTCGTCAATGATCTCAACGCTGATACCTGGCGTCTGGCTAAGTCTATTGGCGATCACGGAAGCAATTTCATGCTCGCCTGTTGCCCCAGGAACGAGCATTGGATTTACCGAAGGAATACGAACGAGTTCGGTGAGAAGCTCAATGGAGCGCTGTGCTGACCGGTCTGACATTGTCTGGTTTCTTTCTTCTGCTTACTCAACAGTGAGTACAATGCTGTACTGACATTGTCGCAGAAATTCATCTGCTTCCCGAATTGAAAAGGCGTAACACAGTATTGGATTCCCTGGAACGAAATGCAGGTCAGGTTGACAACGTCTGTCATAGAGATTGAGGGACTGGTCAAACGTTATGGCGAGGCCATCGCTGTCGATGGCGTAAACCTCAACGTTTACAAAAACGAAATCTTCGGAATTCTCGGGCCGAACGGAGCTGGCAAGACAACAACGCTTGAAATCGTTGAAGGCTTGCGAGAACCCGACGAAGGATTCATTCGGATTGCCGGCGTCGATCCGATCAAGAATCCGAACGAGGTCAAACGGATGATCGGCGTCCAGCTGCAAACAACGGCTCTGTTTGACTTTCTTACCGTCAGTGAACTTATCACCCTTTTTGCCGAGCTCTATTCCGCGGACGCCGGTAAGGACCGGATCGACGAGTTGATCGAGCTGGTATCACTCCAGGAAAAAGTAGCCTCACGTGTCAACCAGCTTTCCGGCGGTCAGCACCAGCGCTTGTCTATCGCCCTCGCGCTGGTGAACGATCCGGATATCCTGTTCCTGGATGAGCCGACAACCGGGCTTGATCCCCAGGCAAGACGAAATCTCTGGCAAGTCATAGCCAACCTCCGGGATGAAGGAAAAACTATTGTCCTCACCACCCACTATATGGAGGAGGCGGAACAGCTCTGTGATCGCGTCGCAGTCATGGATTTCGGCAAAGTTATGGCCTGTGATTCACCGCTGGCATTGATTCAATCGCTTGATCAGAATGCCACAATACGCGCGCGAATCGACCATGAGGTCGATCTGGCCACACTCGACAGGCTTCCTGGAGTTCTTTCTTCGACGATCACCGATCATCAACTGTCAGTGCAAACGACAGACGTACAACAGACGTTGAACGGTCTGCTCACGATTGCTGACTCGTTGAACTTCCAGCTCGACAATCTCACGACTTCGAGTGCAAATCTCGAGGATGTTTTTCTCTATTACACCGGACGGAGTCTTCGCGAATGAGAGCGCTCTGCCATATGTTCATCGCCAATCTGAAGATGACTGCCCGCAACCGAATGGCGCTGTTCTGGAATCTGGCGTTTCCGATGATATTCATCGTCCTGTTCGGCTTCCTATTCGACAACGATATTTCACTCACGGTCGGGGTTGTCGGCGCGGAGGGTTCCGAAGTGTCGCAGGCAGCCACGCAGGTGTTGGAGGAGACGGAAGGCATTCGGGTCCAGCAGGGTGAACAGAGCGCGGAAATGAGTAAATTGCGGGACGGAGATCGGGCGGCGGTCGTTGTATTTACTGCTGGAGAAAGCCCGGATCAGCTCAACGCCGAGATCTACTACGACCTGACCAACCCGCAGCAGGGCGAGCTGGCGCGCATCGCGGTTGAAGACACGCTCAACCAGGTGAATCTGGCGACACTGGGTGCCGACAAGCCAGTCAACATCACCAGTGTGACGGTGGAGACTGAAGATTTTCGCTATATTGATTTTCTCGTGCCGGGTATCCTGGCAATGTCCATCATGACATCCGGGATGGTCGGACTGGCGTCGGCTTTTGTCTCCTATCGCGAGAAAGGAGTGTTGCGCCGGATCAAGGCAACACCGTTCCCACTGTCTTCATTTATAGCAGCCCGAATTTTGAGTCAGATGGTTGTGGCGCTTGGCCAGGCAGTTGTGCTTATCAGCCTGGGAAGATTGCTGTTCGATTTGCAGATCAGCGGGCAGTTTATCAGTGTCTTCGTCGTCGTACTGGTCGGTTCGGCGGCCTTCCTTTCACTCGGTTTTGTCATTTCTTCGTTTGCCAAGAACCAGGAAGCCGCCGATGCGCTGGCTAATGCCATAGCCTTTCCGATGCTCTTTCTGGCTGGCGTGTTTTTTCCGGTCGACTCCGCGCCAGGCTGGATGCAACCGATCACCATTTTAATGCCGCTCGCCTATCTGGCTGACGCGCTTCGCGAGGTAATGATTCACGGCGCGTCACTGGTGTCACAGTGGCTCAATATTCTGGTATTGCTGGTTACGGCGGCTATTGGATTTCTTGTCTCGATACGGTTATTCAAATGGGAATCTTCATCGGTCTAATCTGACCGGGATAAGATCCTCTTCCACCGCAGGAAGGATCACGGTATGGTACGTCATCCCTCATCTCCTGAAGTCCGCCTGGAATATCTGGACGGTCAGACGATACACGAAGGCAACTTCGACAAGGCATTTCTGCCGATTGGCGCAACCGAGTACCATGGACCTCACCTCCCGTTTGGAACGGACACGATTGCCGCGGTGACACTGGCCGAGACATTTGCCCGGGAATTGGGTGAATCGCTGGTGCTGCCAGCCATCTCCGTCGGGGTGAGCCATCACCATCTACCGTGGAAATGGACGCTTTCGCTGAAACCTGACACGCTGATGCTGGTTGTCCGAGACACTGCGCTCAGTCTTCTGCATAACGGCATCACGAAACTGGTCATCGTCGCCGTACACGATGGCAACCCCGGACCCGTCGAAGCCGCCGCCAGGATTCTTCACCAGGATCATGGCATGCGAGTTGCTGTCTTCAAGGGTTGGCAAGACAAAGCCCGGCAGCTGCTGAAAGGTGAACGTGATATCGACCTCGATCATGCCGGTCAGGCAGAACTGTCAATGGTGCTGTATAGCATGCCAGAATATGCCCGTCCTGAGTTTGCAACGGCACAGCCAGAGCAGAACGTCGACCATCCTCTGGACCTCGTCGACAGCTTTGATGGATCCGTCCCGCTGGGTTACTCAGGAGATGCAACCAGAGCCACGGCTGCGGAAGGTGAAGCGGTTGTGCGAGTTCTGACCGATCAGGTTGTTCCGTGGCTACGGCAACTTGACGAGCATGGCTGGCGGCGTGGCGCCTGGATGAGTGGCATCGAACCGTAGTACACCAAGTTCCATTTCGAAGCCTTAAGACGATACAACCCCCGACAAGACCTGTGACAATCAGGCAATCTATGACAATTTGACAAATATTGACTCTCGCCCTCTGTGTATGTACGCTGTGTACGTACACCTATGGGAGGTGGGAGGTCATATGAATTCCAAGTTAAAAGTGGCTCGCAAGTTGAGTGCCGTCCTGATTATTGTTGTGGCTATTTTTTCGTCGGTAACGACTATTCACGATGTGAAGGCTGATGAGTATTACACCATTCAGGCTGGTGATAACCTCTGGACCATCGCCGATCAGTTTGGAGTTTATGTTGAGGATCTGATCGCGATAAATGGGATCGAAGATCCAAGTTTGATCATTACCGGTGATGTACTCCTCATCCCGACCGGCAGTTATTCCGAACAATCAACGTCATCGTCGTTCATCCACGTGGTGGAGTGGGGAGACAATCTACCGTATATCGCCGAGTTGTACGATGTGGATCTCTACGAGCTGGCCGAACTGAACTGGCTGCCATATCCGTGGACAATCTACCCGGAGCAACAGCTGGTCATTCCCGGATACGTGGCATATTCTGACGAATCATATCCGGCGATGGGAGGCGGGCAGCCGGTATACGTCGTCGAGGAAGGCGACAACCTGCCTGATATCGCTGCAACCTTCGGAGTAGATCTCCTCGGGCTTGCAAACGCGAACAATCTTGAGCATCCCTGGCTGATTTTCCCCGGAGACAATCTGGTCATTCCTGGCGGTTGGCCGGTCGAGTCTCAGGAGACACCGGATCAGTGGGGAGATGTACACCCTGCCTATATGCCTACTCCGGATATCTGGGACGTGCGGTACATGCTCGTCGAAGCAGCAAATATGTATGGCTGGGATCCCTACCTTATTATGTCGCTGGCCTGGACAGAGAGTCGATGGCGTCAGGATGTGGTCTCCTGGGCGGACGCATACGGGGTCTTGCAGTTGCTCCTTGATACTGCTGAATGGACAGGTAGCGCAATTGTTGGTCGCGATGTCGACGTTATCTACAACACCTGGGATAACATCGAGACAGGCGTCGCTTACCTGACCCACCTGCGTTCACTCACCGACAGTGATTATCTGGCCCTGGCTGCCTACTTCCAGGGGCTATACAGCGTTGAGACAGACGGCGTATTCGACATTACTGATGAGTACGCGCTCAACATCATCCAAATGAGAGATCTCTTCGCAGCTGGCTCACTACCGTAGACCCCCCTGGCGGGCGAGCAATGCAGTTGCGATTCGATCTTGTGGAGCTGAGGGAGGCGTCCCCTGGCTCCACATTTTTTACTAGTTCGGACAGGTGGCGCCAACTGATCAGATTTCCACACCATTCAGCTGGCAAGGTTGACGCCGTAAAATGCTATTGCTTTGTTGAAGCTTTCAATACTGGCCGGATAATCAGCACTGGATTCATCGAAAGTTAGAAATCCATGACCGCGGCCCGGGTAAATCGTAAAATCGAAATCCTTGCCTGCGGCTTTGAGCCGGTTTTCGTATTCCTGCACGTTGTCCATGCCGACTCCGGCATCCTGATCGCCCCAGAACCCGAGCAGTGGAGAGCGCACGGTGCTCGCTTCAGCCAGCGGCTCCGATGGTCTGGTTTCTTTGGGAGACGGGTTGCGTGGGAAACCGTAGTAGATAACGCCGCCGGAAATTCGGGGTTCTGCTGACGCAAGATGCATCACCATCGTCCCGCCCATACAGAATCCCATGGTGCCGACCTTGCCACGATCCTCAATCATCGATATCAGACTTCCAACATCTTCAATCGCCTGCGGGTAGGAGATCCTGCCCCCGCGCGCCATAGCTTCTTCTCTGGTTTGGGCGACACCGCCTCCAACGTGGACAAAAAGATCCGGCAGATAGGCGGTGAACCCATCGTTTGCGATCCGTCTGGCAAGGTCATGATAAAAGTTGTTCACGCCGAAAATGTCGTGAATGATGATTACCTGCCCGTTGCGCTCCCCTACCGGAGCCGCTTCGAAGACGGGAATTTCAGCGCCGGCTGTCGTCAGCTGGAAGTTTCGTTCAGTTATCCCACTGGTGTTTTCTAATGAATGGTGACCATTACCATCATGGCACATTGCGTTTGTTCCCTTCTTTCTGGCCATTTGAAGCACAGTTACAGCGTAGCATAGTGCGTTTTCGCATGGAATCCACGTTGAGAAGACCTGGATTCGTGACCTCGCTCGCCGATCAAGCTACCGCGATAGTTTCGCTGCCAAGCAACCTGTTGAACATTCCGGGGAGGAATCCGGCATTCCTGCGATAGCGTAGTTGGTTGATTGAAGCGCCTTCAGGTTGCTTGTCGGGTTGGCGTTTGGATTCTGCTCACTGCGGGATCCAGGTAGAGGCTGGTTCAGCTGCTTGAGAATTGAAAAACACCGAGCACCGTTGTTTCCTGACCTGACCCGACAGTGAACACCGAACTCTGGCCTGCATCGAGGAGTGAAAATTGTTCCGGAAACTCTCGCACGGTGAGCTCATAGATTCCGGCGCTGATGTTCCGGAATGAAACAGTTCCTGATGCACTCGTTGAGCCTGTTACCAGGGACGGTTGGGCAGCATCGTCGCCAGTCAGGCGCAGGGCAACGACAACGCCACCAACCGGAGCACCTGACTCGGTCTCAAATCGAATGGTGACATCGCCTGTGGTTGGATCTGCAGCTCCGGAAGTGGGAATCAAGAACGCCACCAGGAAGAGCAGGATGCCGGCCGCTATCGCTGCGGAACTGAGAAGCAAGACGTGCTTGCCAATCCAGATAGCAGTATTGCTAGCCGATGGCGCACCTGGAACGTCCATTTGCTGTTCACGAGTGTCACCTAGCCTGCCAGATGCAACTACCGACTCGAGAATACCCTTCTGGATGCCTGGAGCGGCTGGGATTGGAACGAATGCGCCGAGGATTGCGGATGGAGATACCAGCTCTGAGCGCGTATTCTGGCAAGTAGGACAGTTCTGTACATGTCTTGCGATCAAGCGCCGGGTCCCTGGAGTGATGCCGCCATCTATCGTTGATGAGAGTTCATTATCGAGGTCTGGACATTTTGATCTGCCCGCATGCATCATGACATAGGCTCCGATTGATTCTTCGACAGCGGCTTTGAGCCGATTGAGCATCACATAGCCGTTGTTCTTTGTTACGCCAAGCACATCGGCGATTTCAGCACTGTCCAACCCCTGGCGAAGGTGAAGATCGAGCAGAGAGTACTGTTTCGGATTGAGACCAGCAGCCGCAGCCCATACCAGTGACGCTGTTTCTGCTGCTTTAACCGCTTCATCCGGACTGCTGAATTTGTCTCTATCTACGACATCCAGGTCAATCTCACCATCTTCACCGGCCTCGTACTGCAGCGGCCGGGTTCTCTTTGAATGCTCTATCCGATTCAGCGCAGTGTTTCTGGCTATGGTAAAGATCCAGCTTTTGAACTTAGCGCCAGATTGGAGACCGCCGATACTGTTGTACGCTCGCACAAACGTATCCTGAGCTACGTCTTCAGCCTCCGACTGGTTGCGCATCATGCGGGCTAGAAAGTCGAAAATGCGATTGAAGTAGCGATTGTAGAGTTCAGCAAACGCAGCCTGATCTCCGGATTGCGCGCGTTCAACTAATTGCTCATCATCGAGAGCTTCGAGATTGATCGTTGTCGAAGTGCCCATTCGTCAACAAGCCTCAGATCAATGAAATAAACGTCTGCTTTCGAAATGGGTCATGAACTACGCGAGTCCTTTCGTCCATAGTCGCCAGAGAATAGAATCCAGGAGCATCCCCGGTCTCTGGATATATGACAGATCGCGCCTTAAAATCTTACAAGGTCAGGACAATTGGTGTGTTGAATGGTCATGGCAGGCTGCGTTGACCGTGGGACTGTGGAGTGAAATCAGCGAGCGATTCTCTGTTCTCGGACAGCCTCGACTGTTTTGGCTATTCCTTCAGAGAAGCTAACTTGAGGTTGCCAGCCGAGGACTTCGCCGGCGAGTGCATAGGAGAGGTAGATACTGAAGACTTCACCGGGTTTTGCCGGTTGATAGACAGGGGATTTCTGATACCCGATTGTGTCCTTTAATACTTTGAACACCTCGTTAACGCTGGTTGGAACGCCGGTGGCAATATTGACAGCTGCCTGAGAGCCTTTCTCAAGCGCCTGGATGTTTGCGTTGACGACGTCGCCAACGTAGACGAAATCACGCTGTTGCTCGCCGCTGCCAAATACCTCAACTGTTTCACCGGCAAGCAACCGATCTGTGAATATGGCGACGACCCCGGCTTCACCGTGAGGGTCCTGCCTTGGACCGTAGACATTGGCGTAACGAAGTGTTGTGTAGTCAAGCCCGTGGATGTTCTTGTATATGTCAAGATAGCGCTCGGTTACGTATTTGGAGAGTCCGTAGGGACTTTCAGGCTTTATCGGATGATCCTCAGAACATGGCAGAATCTCTGGTTCACCATAGATCGCCCCGCCACTGGAAATGAAAATGACCTTCTTGCTTCCGGCTGCTCTGGCCGCCTCGAGAATTGCCAGTGAGCCAACGATATTGCGATCTGCATCGTTGATCGGATCTACGACCGACGTTCGCAGGTTTACCTGCGCCGCATGGTGGTTGATGACATCAGGCTTCCACTGCAACGCGCAATTCATAAACGCTTCCGACCGGATATCTAGCAACTGAAACTCTGCGTCGGGGTTTACATTGGATCTGTTTCCGGTTGACAAATCGTCGACAGCTAATACCTGATGCCCGGCATCAAGATAGGCGTCCACGACATGGGAACCAATAAATCCAGCGCCACCAGTCACAAGTATCTTCATTGATCGATTTGGTTCCTTCTTTTTCCTGTGAACCGGTGAACGCCAGCGGCGCTACTTTGGGGGCCAGTTCTCAAGGATGATTGGTAATTACTTTGCTATTCGATTGAGATCCGGCGACGGCGCTGTCGCCGTGTGTTACCGCAAGAATGCCAGCCGTCAGGGTAAGAACGATCACCAACGCGACTGCGACTGTGTAGGCTGCCAGACGTTCAGGCGGGATCGTGGGAAACCCTCTAGCCTGGCGGTAGTAGGCACATCTTCGGTGACGCGGCCCTAAACAATAAGCCGCCTGACACTTCAAGGTTATCTGTTTGGGTTGCTGAGCCATACACCGGCGATGCTGGGCGGTTCCTTCGAGGTAGGGGCAGGTGGTTTCACGAAGGGTGAAGGACTGCTGTGGCTTCGCGCGAATTGGATGCAGTTTGATTCCGTATGACTTCCTTGATTGCTCGCGGATTACCTGCACGAACACAAGTTCGTTTGTCTGAGATCTCCAGGGTGACTGTGGCGCGGTTACCGGATTTTCAGTGTGATCGTAGACTGCTGGCGTGAGGTTCTCTAAAGACTGTTCTGTGTCCAGGAATTCAGGAATGGGAACACTCCTGGGTGCAGGGTCTTCGAGTACAGGTCCAAGCCGTAAATGCGGTGTCCGTCCGTCCTCGTGCAATCCTCGCAGTTTGAACCGCCGTTCCCTCGTCCGGCGGATTGCCGTGCCCGCATACATCCATGTTCCAGTCGACATGTTCCTGCACCATTCCTCTGTGTACATACATGCGTACGTACGCATATAGTACAAGATTGATGCGGTGTTGTCGAACGAGCTGCCCTGTTTCGGTTCAGGCACAGGCCGGTTATCTCTGACTACAACTCAGTCAAGAACGAGAACGTTGCATAGATTTCAACTGATGCCGGCACAGCAGACCCAGTCACCGATATATCCGCGAGTGTCTGACCACCGGCCGGTATCGGGTCCATAAACGTTCTTCCGCCGCCGATGATGTTTCCAGCTTCGTCGTAGAGGATAGCGAAGGCATTCAATTCATCCAGTTGTCGATCGAACGGATTGGTGACGACGCCGGTTACCGTTGGGAAGAAGTCATCAGGAACGTATTGAACATCCGAATAACTGAAGCGCCCATCAATGTCAGGAGCGAGTTCACCTGATAGAACATCAACCTGGATCGAGGCAACTTGAACTCCTTCCGGGACAAAGACGAGATCATCCCCGACACCGAGCATTTCACCACCAAGAATGGTGATTAGTGTGCTCGAATCCACGGCTACCACCCGACCTTCGACATCAAAGAATGTTACCTGGTAGATCGGATTCTCAACCTGCATATCGGCAGTTGGATTTTGCAAGATCGCGCCCCAGCCAACGGTCGTATCATCCTGACCAAATCCTGATTTGGTGACCACAATATCGGTAGGCGCCGCTTCGTGAGGCTCGGTGAGCCCACTAATCGAAGCATAGAGGACGATGGAGGCAGGCTCCTGCGATGTAGTGATACTGACATCTACACCGGCGGAGCCAGACGCTGGCGCTATATCCATGAAAGTAAAACCACCGCCAATGATGTTGCCATCCGCATCGTAAGGCACAGCTGATATTCTGAGATCGTTGAAGGCAACATCAAACGTGTTTTCAACCAATCCGGTTACAGTGGGAAATGACTCATCATGAAAATAGATAGCCTGACTGATACTGAACCCACCTGATTCAGGAACATCGACTGCGGAACCAGCGTTCACCTCAACTTCAATTGTGCTCGCTTCTAGCCCTTCATCCAGGAAAATTGTTCCGCTGACACCAACCGTTTCGCCTGGAAATAAGAGGCTGATAAAGCCTTCATCAGAATCAATGACAACGCCGGCAGCGTTTTTCAGCAACACCGAATACTCCGATAGTTCGATACCCTGGGTGGTGTCGGAGTTCTGAACGATGAACGACCATCCGACTTCCTGTCCTTCGGCTTCCTGTCCTGCGCCAACATCAAGGATCTCTAATCCCGGACTAGAGGGTATTGTGGTCGTCGGAGGAATGGTGAATGTCGGAGTTGTGTCAGCGGTCGTTTCAGTTGGCACAGTCGTCGGCGTTTCAGCGGTTGTAGCTGTCGGTGATGGCGTGCTGGTTGGAGCAAGGGTCATCGTGACGGTGGCAGTGGCTGTATGTGTAGCAGTTGGCTGGATAACGGCAAGAGTCGGAGTCGGATCGTCTTCATCGAGTGTGCTGGCGACGTAGAGACCAACGCCAGAGCAAATCGCGAGAATTACACAGAGTAGCAATAGTCCACCACAACCTGCCAGTATCTTTTTCTGGGTGCTCCAGCCGCCGATACCACCAGTAGCTTCAGCGGTCGCCGCTGAAGGTTCAGGGACAGTAGTTTCCACGGGAGGAGTTGGAGGGATATATGGCACTTGAACGGTAGGCATGTCTGACGCGGGAGGCTCAGGTGCCGCGCCTCCAGTCGATGGCTGACTGCCGGAGTCAGCAAAGTTTCCACTGCTACCTTGTGGCTCATTCGGTCGCTGTTCTTCAGACATCGGTGCTTTACCCCGTTCCTCCCCGTGTTATCAGGTCGATTTTGGTATTCAGAGTGTATGGATGGATGAGCCGGCGACCGGTGACGGTTTGCCAGACCTGGCGAATATAGCACAACCTTTTAGGATGTTGTGCTCTTGCTACCTATTTGAGACACTTACTATTCAATGATTGAATAGGGTAGTTGCAGAGTCGAACCTCCTATTCTCCAACTGACATCCATTGCTGGCGTGTGACTTGAATTCTGGCTTACTGTTCGACTGTTTTGTTTAGATTGGTGATTCCACGGTGGTTGTAGAGCAAACATCCAAACTTCTCGATCTGATGGGCAGACCGCTCCGTGATCTGCGAATTTCAGTAACCGACCGGTGTAATTTCCGGTGTGTTTACTGCATGCCAAAGGAGATATTTGGCGGGAACTATCCATTTTTGCCAGCGGAGGAGACGTTGACGTTCGACGAGATAACCCGGCTGGTCAGCATTTTCGCCCTGCACGGGGTTGAAAAAGTGCGTATCACCGGTGGTGAGCCGCTCGTTCGACGCAACATCGAAGATCTTGTGTCGATGCTCAAGCAGGTCGAAGGCATTCATGATATTGCGATGACCACCAATGGTTCGCTGCTATCTCTAAAGAAAGCGCTGGCGTTACGAGAAGCCGGTCTTGATCGAGTCACGATCAGCCTGGACTCGCTCAGTGACGATGTTTTCAAGTCAATGAATGATGTCAATTTCCCGGTCAATAAGGTTCTCGCGGCTATCGAAAATGCTGTTGAGTTTGGACTGGAGCCGGTGAAAATTGACATGGTCGTCAAACGCGGAATGAATGACGCAAGCATTGTTGAAATGGCCAATCACTTCAGGGGCACCGGCATTATCCTGCGGTTTATCGAGTACATGGATGTTGGATCGACGAACGGCTGGAAGCTTGACGACGTCGTATCGGCGGCGGAAATCCTTGAGACGCTGCAGCAAGTGTGGGCGCTTGAACCGGCTGAACCCAACTACTATGGCGAAGTGGCTGACCGCTATCGCTACCTGGACGGTTCAGGCGAGATCGGCATCATATCCTCCGTCACCCAGCCCTTCTGTGGAACCTGCACCAGGGCTCGACTTTCGGCAGACGGTCAACTCTATACCTGTCTCTTCGGGATGCACGGGCACGACTTCCGATCGTTGCTGAGAGGTGAGTCAACCGACGAAGAGATCTCCAGTTTTCTGGACGGCGTCTGGTCCCGGCGGGCCGACCGTTACTCAGAAATACGCTCAGCAAACACTATTCACCTTCGAAAGGTGGAGATGTCCCGCATTGGCGGGTAGCGTTCGCACGAACACCTGTTGAATGTGCGCTAACTTGCCGCCTGTTGCGGTATCTTCCGCAGGTAGATCCTCGAGAATCCAGCTGAAATGATGACGGTCACGATCGCGAGGAGCAACCCCGATACCGCTACGGTAATTGAAACTCCGACCTGATCGACGATTATTCCTATTGGCAACAGCGCAGCCGGAACCAGAGACCAGGTCATCATGTAGATGCTCATGACCCGTCCGTAAAGCGCTCGATCCGTCTGCATAATCACCATCATCCGGTTGAGTGTCAGATAGCCCTGACTGGCGAATCCGACGACCAACAACATCAGGAGCGAGAGCGGATACCAGCTTGCCAGGCCAAACAGAATCAAACTGAGTCCGAACAGAATTGCCGATGCCATTTGCAAGCGGGCAATGTTCGGCGATTCCGCGAGGTAGGCGGCAACAAGCGACCCGATAATTGCTCCAAGCCCGACTGCAGTAAACATGAATCCCAGTTCCCGGGGACCAACATGCAAAACGTCGGATTGGAACACCGGCAGTAGCTGCTGAAACGGCATCCCAAGAATGACGATGATGAACGCCATCACCATCAGCGCCAGTAACTGGCGATGGTTCCAGATGTAGCTGAATCCGGTTCCCATCTCGGCAAACGCGTTCTTTCCCCCTGCCCCACCGCGATAACCGGAAGGCAGTTGGAAGAGCGTTACCACGGCAGCGAAATACATGATCGCTATCGTATAGAAGGCGATTGTCGGGTTGATTGCGATCATGATTCCAGCAATTGACGGAGCAACGATGCGATTGATGTTTCGTCCGGTGGAATCCAGTGCCAGGGCATTCGGAATCAGCTTCTCTCCGACGAGGTCCGGAGCAAATGCTGTCCGGGTCGGCATGGTAAAGGGATTGAGTGTTCCTTGAAACAAACCGATGACTATGAGTTGCCAGATTTCAATGACGCCGAGGTGAACCAGCACGGCGTTGATAAGCGCCAGCACGGCAAGAAGCGACTGTGAGATAAGGAGCAGCCGGCGTTTGTCAAACCGATCGGCTGCCACACCGCCGATTGGCGCAAGAATCAGCTGCGGGAGAGACCGCGCCGCGGCCACGACACCAAGTATCAGAGCGGATCCAGACATGTCAAAAGCCAGCCAGGAACGGGCAACGATATTGATCTGCATCGCCGCCATCGAAAATAACATGCCAGTCCAGAGCATGCGGAAATCGCGAACTCCCAGAGAAGCAAACATCCGGTACATACCATCAGCTAGCCCGGAGGATGTTTTGGAAACCTGTTCCATGTATGCTGTAATCCTTGCTAGTGGCTAACAATAGGGTTAATCGCTAGTCGCGAGTATTCGTTCGTGCGTCAGATCTACTGGTGCGATATCCGAAAATGCAATGACGATGATACTATAGTATCACTCAACTATTTATCAGAACTGCAGTAATAATGAAAGTTCTCAAAGGAATCTGGCCATGATCAATGATCGCGCTGAACAACTGACCCGGACAGCCACAATCCTCGGCAGATCGACGCGTGTGCTCGATCCTATGCGACTTCAGGTCTGGGAAAATATGGGCATTGGACTTCCACAGTTACGGATTCTGTTCCGTGTTCGTTTCGAACCGGGCATTGATCTGCGTACGCTCGCGAGCGGACTCAATATTAGTCCGTCTGCCGCCAGCCAGCAGGTCGATAAACTAGTTGAACGCGGGCTACTCGATCGCAGCCCGGCGCTGGATGATCGCCGTCGGCTAAGCCTGGAACTAACCGATGAAGGTCGCGAAGCTACCCGGGCGATTTCAGATGCCACTGTGGAATATCTGCTCTTGATTCTCGATAGCTTTCAAGACAGCGAACTAAGTGAATTGCAGCGTTTGCTGGAAAAGATTGTTGACATCGCTGCCAGGACTCCGCTCAGTTTGCCCAAACAGACGGCAAGCGGAGCAACGTCGTAATAGAGTAGCGTCGTCTGATGGTGATCTAGTCATTTACTCCGGATAAGAAGCTAACCTTTAGCGCATACACGCACCACATACGTCCAACTGAATCCAGAAGGAGCCTGATGTGTCAGCCTACCGCGCCGAAACTGTTGGTAGTTTGCTCCGGCCCGGGTATCTACTGGATGCCCGCGAGCGATATGCCGCGGGTGAACTTGATGATGCCGAACTCCGGGCGTTCGAGGACCGGGCTGTTGATGAGTGCCTTGCCCTGCAGGAAGCAACCGGCCTCGATGTTGTCAGCGATGGTGAGATGCGCCGGAACGTGTTTGCCAGTCAGCTCGTTCAGGCTACTGAAGGTTTTGGTCCGGTCGAAGGTAATTATGTCGAGTGGCATGCGATGGATGGCACGATAGAACGCGACCGGGTCACCGTTGCACTGATTTCACCGATCCGGCGTTTGCGCGACCTTTCGTCTGAGGAATTCGTTTACTGCCGGGCCAAATCACGACAGCCAGTCAAAGTGACCCTCCCGAGTCCGACCATGTACGCCTATTACTGGCTGCCTGGAACGTCGGATTCGGCATATACATCCCCGGAAGCCTATATGGAAGCTGTCACTGAGATACTCAAGGACGAGGTGAACGAGCTTGTCCGGCTTGGTTGCCGGTATATCCAGTTCGACGCGCCGGAATACGGGATGATCCTCGACCAGCTGCAACAGCAGTGGTTTCGGAAAAAAGGATTTACCCCTGAGTATATGGTCGAGGACGGTATCGAGATGATCAATGCAATCATCTCGGACCACAACGACAGCAACGTCACCTTTGCCCTTCATATCTGCCGTGGCAACGACGCCAACCGGTATATGGCCGCCGGTGGATATGACTTGATTGCCCGGAAGGTGTTTCAGCGTTGCAACGTCCAGCGGCTGCTGCTCGAATATGACGACGATCGATCCGGTGACTTCGCTCCGTTGGCCGAAGTACCTGAAGATAAGACCGTCGTTCTTGGCCTGGTCTCAACCAAACACTCCGAATTGGAAACCGATGAAGAGATCGTCGCAAGGATTCAGGCTGCAAGCCGCTATGTCCCGCTCGATCGATTGGCGCTTAGCCCGCAGTGCGGATTTGCTTCGGTCGCCGCCGGCAATCACCTCTCCCGGGAAGCGCAGGAAGCGAAACTTCGCCTGGTTGGTCGCGTTGCCCGTCGCGTATGGGCTGATTAGACAGCCGATTCAATTGCTGAGAGTAGCTGGTCTATCTCATCTTCGCTGTTGTAATAGTGAACAGACGCACGTACTAATTCGGCGATGTTTCTATCCGTCATATCGAGCAGTGTCGATGACGGTCGTGAAACTGATACATTGAATTGATGATCGGAAAGATCATCCTTCAACCGGGTTGCGATGACATTGTCTGTGGTAAACGTGACGATTCCACTCTGTACTTCGCCCAGGTCACGCACGGTGATTCCAGGGATGTCGCTCAGACCCGACCGCAACTGATTCGCCAGATGCTGGATACGTTCCCAGATGTCTCCGATTCCCCAGCCAAGTGCGTAATCAATAGCGACGCCAAGTCCGACTTTGCCGGCATAGTAGGTTTCCCAATTTTCAAATCTGCGTGCATCAGATCGGATTTCGTATGTTTCCGGTGCGACCCATCTGGCGGCGTGGAGATCAAGAAATGGCGGTTCGAGCTGCTCGAGTATTTCCTCTCGGACGTACAGAAATCCGGTGCCACGCGGTCCACGCAGATATTTTCTTCCAGTTGTTGAGAGCATGTCGCACTGTATGGTCTGCACATCAACAGGATACTGACCAACAGATTGGCAGGCATCAAGGAGGAAGAGGACGCCCGCCTCCCGCGCAAGTGATCCGACCTTTTCTACCGGATTGACCAGTCCGCCATTTGTCGGCATATGAACGATGGAAATTAATTTCACGTCCTCGTCCAGCATGTTTTCAAGAGCGTCCAGTGAGATTTGTCCGTAGTCGTCGTTGGGGACAACTTCGACGTTAACCCCTGCTTTTTGTGCTATCTGCAAATATGGGATGAAATTGCTGGCATATTCAGAACGTGCAGTGAGTATTCGATCACCTGCTTGAAACGGGATGGAGTAAAAAGCCATGTCCCAGGCACGAGTGGCATTTTCAATGACAGCGATTTCGTCTGGTCGGGCGTGGATCAGTTGAGCGGCAGCATCATAGATTCGTTCTATTGACTCTGACTCCCTTGCGGCTGCCTCATAACCTCCGATTTGAGCTTCGAGATGGAGGTAGTCGACAGTAGCTTCAAGTACCGGTTCCGGCATCAGGCTGGAACCGGCGTTGTTGAAATGGCGTACATTCCTGCACCCCGGAGTTTCTCTGCGGGCTCGTTGTACATCAATCATTGGGATATTTCCT
>CAZNYB010000002.1:0-21573 GCA_964577155.1 uncultured Thermomicrobiales bacterium
TCAAAGTGACTGGATCACCGGAGATTCGCAGTCCAAAAAAAACGATTGTAACGACCGCCCAGAGTGTCAGCACACCGCGGAGAAACCGCAGCACCAGATACCTGGTCATCGGGATACCACGCTAGTGTTCAAAACAACTGTATTAAGGACATGAACTTGAACGTAATTTTCATATATTGTGATGACTCAGTTCGAAAAATTCTTACGCAGCTACGGAATATAACACCCGCCAATGAAAATATATTCAAATCTACTCACTCGATAGCTGAATAGTTCTGGTTTTTGGTACCAGGGTTGTGAGGGTTGTGATTGAAATGGCTAATTGAATGATGCCAATGAAAAGAGAAAAGAAATGGTCTCGGCTGACACTTCCTGGCATCAATCAGTTCTGCTTGAATTAAATTACGGAAGCAATCATCCTGAGTTGACAAATAGTGTATAATCTTAGACAATTCAATGATGCTATTCAAGCTTAGAGTACGCAGGTGATCTTGTTCACTCATTGTTAGTAATACTCCAATGAATGCAAAGTACTCCCCGATTTAAGCAGCTTGGTTAGGAGGATGTACTCGAGATACTGATTCAACAACACTTGTCGAAATAGGAGAGAGGAAGCATGTTCAGGAAGTCGATTGTTATCGTCGCGGCTCTCGCGATAGCCATGTTTATTGTTCCGGCGTTGGCCGATTCCAATATCAGCGACTTTGAATCGCCAGAATTCAACGTAGGAAGTGTTGATGGGCAAGATGGTTGGATGTCGACGGGACCTTTTGATCAAGAGGTAGTAGTGAACACCTATGGAATTGGAACATTTGGCTCGCAATCGTTGAGAGTATCCAACGCGGTAACAAAAGGGTCGTTCGGAGATCAAACATTCGCTACACCACTCAACGACGCTGTTGGCGAGGCAGATGCCACCGCAGGATCTTTTTCAGAGGGAACACGTCAAACGCATTTCGAAATGCAGTTTGAGATTGCTTCAACTGACACTGACGAACAACCTGGTCTGTTTCTTTCGGTGTCTCCAGACCGCGGCGACGGTTCTCGAATGAGTTATCTTGGTTTCGCCGATACTTCATCGGGAATCGCTGTCACGTTCTATGATGTTCAGGGAACTTCAAATCCTGCGAATTTCGTTCCTACTGCATTGGGAGAGTTGAGTAGAACAATCCCGCACACGATCAAACTCGAAATGGACGTCGTTGACGGACCTTCAAACGATGTTGTCAATGTCTACATTGACGGAGCACTAGTCCACACAGGCACCAGCTGGGAGAATTATTATCGATACGACAGTGAAGCCTCAGCTGAACAGAGTCCACGAATAGTAAAAACGTTGATTATTCGTGCCTCCGGTCCAGCAGCTATCGCAACTGACGGGAACGGTTTTCTCTTCGACAACGTAAGCCTGCTGTCGGGTCCGCAGCTGATCGGTCCACCTCAGAACAAGGATGAATGCAAAAAAGGCGGGTGGCAAACCTTTAACAACCCAACTTTCAAAAATCAAGGGGATTGCGTTAGCTACGTCAACACGCACTGACGACCAGGTCAAAAGTCCAAAAGTACTGCCCCAGGAGTTGACCTGGGGCAGTACTCTTTTTAGTGACAGCATCTGAGGCGAGTGATAGGAAATGTTCAATGGATGGATGTCTTGCTTGTGACCTGATCACCGGCGCCGTGGATCTTCCCGGAGGCAGGATTTACGAATCCGGCTACTGGGTTGTAGAGCATTGTGTCGGTCCTTTACCTGCCGGCACCTTGATATTGAAGCCTTTCAGACACGTAACCCACGTCTATGAACTCACAGAGGATGAAGTGGCTGAACTCGGACCGATGCTACAACAGGTTTCCCAGGCCGTTGAGCTTGCCACTGCCGCCGACCAGGTCTATATCTGCCTCTGGTCACATGCGGGTTGGCAACCAGGTCACATTCATTTCGTGTTGCAACCAGCCTGGAACAGCCAGAATCTGCGGTACTCGAATCCGGGTCCTTCTGTCCAGGTAGAAATGTTCGAAGCGAACGAATACCCTGATACCCAGGAAGTCATTGATATGTCTTCGAGGGTTTCAACGATGCTTCGCAATCAGGAATCAGCCAACTGACCTGCCCGAATTACCGGGCTAGTCCCTGCCCGGGCAGGCGTTGCCAGCGGGGGCAGGCCAAACTATCCTTTGATTCTGTTCAGTTGGGCGTTTGCAACTTAAACGCTTCACCGAGCAGCCACGCTGAAACGGACCACCTGCAGAAATGACGATCCAGGTGCGCCTGCGAAAATCCCAATCTCGTTGTTCACAACGACGTTGAATAACCAGATAGGTTAAAGACTGGAGAATCAACGATGATGAGAGGCGGTGGGTTCGGACGAGGACCCAATTTTGCTGACGACCCTGACAACGATCGTGACATTAGCCGCGAAACGATCCGGCGAATTGGCGCACTATTTGCTCCTTACAAATATCAAGTTGGCATCGCTATTATTGCCATTGTGATTTCCGCAAGTCTGGGCGTTGTCAATCCATATATCCTCAAATTGATCATTGACGACGCGATTCCAAATGGAAACTCAAACCAGCTGCTCATTCTGGTTGCAATTATGGTAGCCGTGCCAATGATCGCGAGTTTGATTGGCGTTGGCCAGAGCTACCTGAACAACCTTGTCGGTCAACACGTCATGCGTGATCTGCGAAACCAGCTCTACACCCATCTCCAAAACATGCCGTTGCGGTTCTTTACCGCCACTCGAACCGGTGAGATTCAGAGCCGGGTCTCTAACGACGTCAATGGGGTGCAGCAGGTTGTGACGAACACCGCGTCCGGCGTCGTCAACAACCTGGCAACGGTCATCAGCACCATTGTATTCATGGTCTTCATTGACGTCTGGTTGACACTACTCTCACTTATTCTGACACCGGTATTTATGGTGATTACGCGCCGGGTCGGACGAATGCGAAAAGAGGTGAGCAGTCAGACCCAGTCGCAGATGGCCGATCTCACGGCGACGACCCAGGAGACCCTCTCAGTATCCGGAGTCCTGTTGACAAAAACGTTTGGCAGGCAATCGCAAGAAATCGAACGGTTTGCGCAGCAAAACCAGGATCTCGCCGATCTGCAAGTGCGACAGCAGATGATCGGTCGCTGGTTTTTCATGGTGATTAGCACATCGTTCTCCATTTTGCCGGCGCTCATCTACCTCGTTGGCGGTATGCAGATAATCAATGGCAGCACGACATTGACCATCGGTTCCATTGTTGCCTTCACTACCCTGCAGAGCAGGTTGTTCTGGCCGTTGGGTCAACTCTTTACCGTTCACGTCGACATTCAGGGAGCGATGGCGATGTTTGACCGGATATTCGAGTACCTGGATTTGAAACCGGAAATCGTTGACTCGCCGAACGCAATTCCTCTTGACCCTGCATCAGTCCGTGGAGCGGTGAAATACTCTTCGGTCAGTTTTCACTACGATCTTGAATCCGCAGAGCTTGCCGTAGACAACAATGGCGATCTGTCTCCCGACCTTGACGATGTCAACTTTGAAGTTGAGCCGGGGCAGCTTGTGGCGTTGGTCGGACCTAGTGGAGCCGGCAAGACAACACTCGTCTATCTTTTGCCGCGTCTCTACGATGTGACGTCAGGTTCGGTAACCATCGACGGTCACGATGTGCGAGATATCGCTCTCGAGAGCCTCGGCCAATCGATTGGCCTGGTGACCCAGGAGAATTACCTGTTCCACTCCAGCGTCAGGGAAAACTTGCTTTACGGCAATCCGAAAGCAACGGATGCGGACATGATTGCGGCGGCGAAGGCTGCCGCAATACATGACAGGATAGAAGAACTGCCAGAGGGGTACGAAACGGTCGTTGGAGAGCGCGGCTATAAGCTTTCTGGTGGTGAAAAACAGCGGCTTGCTCTCGCAAGAGTAATCCTCAAGGATCCGAGAATTCTTATTCTCGATGAGGCCACCTCTGCGTTAGACACGCATTCAGAGCGACTGATTCAGGCGGCGCTGGAGCCATTGATGAAAGATCGCACCACCTTTGCCATCGCCCACCGGCTAAGTACCATCGTTTCAGCAGATGTCATCATGGTCATAGATGATGGTCGTATCGTTGAGCGAGGAACGCATGAAGAACTGATCCTCCAGGGAGGTCTGTACGCATCGCTCTACCGAGAACAGTTCAACGACGGCAGGGTCGAGGCATACTGTGAAGATGGTGTCGTAATGCGAGACGGCAAGGTGGACTACCGGATATCCGTACCGGCCGCCGACTGATACAAATCATGCAAATCCTGCATCGATCGGCGATGTAGATTCTATCGAAAATTCATGCTCATCAAGTGTCGAAAATGCCCTCTCCCGTTCGACATGTCAATGAAGAGTTATATTCGTGCCAACGCAAGGAGAAGAACATGCGGTACGCACTCTTGATTTATTCAGCGCCCGAAGAAGAACCGACAGATCCAGGTCCGGTCTACCAGGCGTACACAGCCTTCGGTGAGAAGTGGAGCGCTGTTGACAAAATCATCACCGGTGAAGCGTTGCAACCGGTTGAAACGGCAACGACGGTTCGTGTGCGAAACGGCGATGCAATGACGACGGATGGTCCATTTGCTGAATCAAAGGAACATCTGGGAGGTTTTTACCTCATTAACGTAGACAACCTTGATGAAGCCATGGCGATCGCGGCTGAAGTTCCAACCGCTGAATATGGGTCGATCGAGATTCGACCCCTCATCGAGTTTAGCTAGATTTTTGATTCAGGCACACGCCGCGGCGATGATGCCGTGGCGTGTGCATTGTGAGTAACTGATGCCAGTACCTACCCAGACGCTTGAACGAGTTTTTCGCGATCACGCCAGCAGAGTCATTGCCACGTTGATCAAAGACACCGGTGACTTTGATCTCGCCGAAGATGCCCTTCAGGATGCGTTGATCGTTGCAATGGAAAAATGGCCCGATACCGGATTGCCCCGAAACCCCGGCGGCTGGATCATGACCGTGGCTCGCAGACGAGCCATCGATCGTATTCGTCGCGATTCCAACCTGGAAACAAAACAGGCGACGCTGGAGTACCTGACCAGGCTTGATCAGGAGGCGGATGAGATGGACGACGAAAGCTCCATACCGGATGAACGATTGCGGCTCATTTTTACCTGCTGTCACCCGGCGCTGAAAATCGAAGCCCAGGTCGCGCTTACCTTGAAGACCATTGGTGGGTTGACAACAGGTGAAATAGCCAGAGCGTTTCTCGTGCCTGAACCGACACTGGCTCAACGCCTGGTGCGGGCAAAACGAAAGATCCGATCGGCTAACATTCCCTATCGTGTCCCGCCTGATCACATACTTCCCGATCGTCTCAATGCCGTGCTGGCAGTGATCTATCTGATTTTTAACGAAGGATATTCAGCGTCTTCGGGTAGCGAACCTCTCCGACACGACCTCTGCAACGAGGCCATCGATCTCGTTTCAATGCTCCAACAGCTCATGCCAGACGAACCGGAAGTGAAGGGGCTGGCTGCATTAATGTTGCTGCATCACGCACGTCGAAAATCACGGTTTTCCTCATCCGGGGAACTGGTATTGCTTCAAGATCAGGATCGCTCACTCTGGGAGCGTAATCAGATTACTCAAGCCACGGCGCTGCTGGATACTGCGTTGCGTTCGTCGCGACCAGGGTTGTATCAGACACAGGCAGCGATTGCGGCGTTGCATGCGAATGCCCCAACCTTTGAAGAGACAGACTGGCGGCAGATTGCCCTGCTTTATCGTGTCCTTACGTCGTTGTCACCCTCACCGGTCATTCGCATGAACTATGCGGCGGCTGTTGCCGAAGCAGAAGACGAGTTCGCCGGGTTGCAAATGCTGGGGGAATTGGCGGACGAAGATCAGCTTCAGCAATACGCGCCGTTCCATACCGCCTATGGCGAGCTGTATCGCAGGACAGGTCAGGATGATGAAGCGACCGCCTGTTTTCGAAGAGCCCTCGAGCTAACGCAGAATCCTGCCGAGCAGAACTTTCTCAGACAACGAATCGAAAGCCTGACTGTGTCATAAGCTCTTGACAGATGCCTGTAGCCTGCTCATGCTGTTGCGCTAGATGCGAATGAAGCACGACCGACAGGGAGACTATATGAGCTGCGACTACCCGGCGATTGAGCGACACATTCTCAGTGAAGGCTGGACTTCAGACGAGATCTACCACCACCTGCTCCACCTGTGCGATACCCTGGGACACCGGTTTGGCGGTAGCGAAAGCGAACATCAGGCTGCGTTGTTCTTGCAACAACAGATGGAACAGTACGGGCTGGAACATGTCCACCTCGAGAAATTTCCGATGTACACCTGGGATAGGGGAGTGTGCGATCTCCAGGTACTCGCTCCATCCGAACGACAGCTATCCGCAATTGCAATGCCGTACTCGGATTCAGGAACCTTCGAAGGCGAGTTGATAGACGTCGGAGAAGGGGAAATCAGCGACTACGATCGGCTCGGAAACTCTGTCTCAGGGAAAATCGTTCTTTCGGATGCGGAAACAGCAACCCGCAGCCACCGTACAGACAAATACCGCTGGGCAGTTGAAGCTGGCGCTTTGGCCGTCGTGTTCCTCAACCGAAATCCCGGATTGCTACATATCACCGGCGCGCTCTACGCTCGGAACCCGGGCGGTGCAAACGCTGCTGACCATGAAGCTCCTGTGCCCGCAGTTGGTGTTTCTCTTGAATCAGGTTCGCTCCTCAGGAGGCTTCTCGATCGTGACAACGTACGGTTGCGCCTGACACTTGATAATGTGACGAGGAAATCGCATTCCAGCAATGTCGTTGGCGATGTTCCTGGGAACGGTTCATCGGATGAAATCATCGTCTTTGGCGGTCACTATGATGGACACGATATCGCTCAAGGCGCGGCTGACGACGCAGCTGGAACCTTGGTTGGTCTAGAGGTTGGCAGATTGCTGGCGCCGTTTGCAGGTCAGCTTGATCGAACAGTTCGGATAGTGTGTTTTGGCAGTGAAGAGATCGGGCTGCTTGGAAGCTGGCATCATTGCGACACCTACTCGTCAGACGGATCATCAGAAACGCTGAGATTCATGATGAATTTAGACGGCGCGGGACGCGGTGAAGGCGGTCGCGATGTGATTACTGCGACCGGCGACCCGGAAATAGCGAGTTACTTCGACGATTTCGCAGATCGCAGGCACTATCAGTTCACAACAGCCAGTTCCATTTCACCCCACTCCGACCATTTTCCGTTTTTCCTCAAAGGCTATCCAAGCGCAACATTGCGGAGTTCTGACGCTACCGCTGGCATGATCGGTCGTGGTTGGGGACACACAGAAGCTGATACGGTCGACAAGGTTTCACTGCGAGGACTTCAAATGGGTGCAGTCTTCGCAGCCCGGGTCGCTGCCTGGATGGCGTGCGATCAGAATCTGCCGTTTTCCAGTCGCGACGAAGCCGCGGTTGTTGAAGCGCTGGAGGATGCCGGGTTGGAACAGACGCTGACCCATCACTGGGGCCGAGACAATCGCGCCGATGTCTAGCTCTTCAGATCGATAAACCAGTCAATCAACTGACGGGAAATGCTCAAGTTGCCGGGAATGCGCGGCAGATTGTCGACGGTGTACCAGCCTGCTTCAAGGATCTCGTCGTCTAGCAGCACGATTTCCCCACGTTCATATTCCGCTGTGAACCCGATCATGAGTGAATGAGGGAATGGCCAGGGCTGGCTTCCAAAATAGCGGATATTTTTAACAAATATTCCAGTCTCTTCATGAATCTCACGGGCAACGGTCTCCTCGAGCGTTTCACCTGGTTCGACAAAACCAGCTAGCACACTGTAGAACGCATCTGGAAAATTGCTTGAGCGTGCCAGCAACATTTCATCACCCCGGTAGACGAGCGTGATGACGGCTGGTGAAATTCGGGGGTAATTCGTCAAGCCGCACTTCGGGCATCTGGTGGCTCGCTGTCCCTGCACCGGGACAGTCGCCGTTCCACACCGGCCACAAAACCGGTGGGTCCTGCCCCATTCAACGATCTGCAACGCTCTTCCTGCCAGCGACCAGTGATCATCAGGAATTGATCCGTGCAAACTTCGAAGTGGGTGAAATTCAATCGAGTCTGGCAGATTTGAAACCTGCGGAACGTCCAGTGCAAAACAGTGAACGTTCTCGAGAACTCCGAGGTAGTGTCGCCGGTCAAAACCGACAGAGAGTTGTTCGATATTGTGCGCCTGCGGAATTCGCACTCCAGCATCGGTGCGCTGGACCATCACGTTCAACTCTTGCAATCCGAACAACAACAGCGCGGCATCAAGTTCTTCTGGCTCGTCAATTGCCGGAGTAAAGTTCTGCGAATCCATCCAGACCGGTATCTCTCTAGCTATACTACGATTTACAGGATCCATCATAGTCAGCATCTCAATGACGGTCGAGTCCCGACATAATTCAGCATGGCAAAACAGGCTGGATTGATGAGGAGAGAATTTTTTGGCAGATAAGAACCAGACAACAGCTGTTGCCGTGGAGATGTTTGCGGTAGCCCGAGAACTTGATAAACGACACAAGTCAAACCTGGCTAAATACTATTACGGGCTGGCATTGTCTGAATTTGTGCAGGAAGCGAACAAACTCGCTCTGCCTAGCGACGGCATAGAGTTCAGTCAGTACATTGGCGAGTTGAACGAAGTACTTTCGAGCACCGGGTTGTCAGATGAAATCATTGCGCTTCTCCAGAAAGGTCAACTGCGGTTGGCCGAATCAGGCGATCTGCCAATGGACGAGTTTCCACCGGTCTACGTTTCAACTGAAACTGGAGAACTTGCACTAACCGAACAATACGAATCAATGTGGTTCTCTTTTGCCCGCACAACATTGTTGCGACCACTTGAACCGGAAATAGCGATTGAAATACTCAGAAGTGGACCGGAAATCATCAGCGACATGCTTTTTGATGAACCGGAAGAAACGTTCACATGCATATCGAGCACTGACGAATGGTCAATTATGACGCTTCTGGAGCACATGATTCTTGGCGAGACGCTGCTCCACGGAAGAGCACAGCTCATTCTGACCGAAGATGAGCCAGTGCTTGAGTATTTGCCTGTTGATCTCTCCGATGACAAGTACGGCAATTCGCCTTTTGAAGTGGTGCAGCGGTATCAGGGTGACAGAATGAGAACACTGACGCTACTCGATGGCGCACCGGAACCTGACTGGTATCTCCGAAGTGGCTATCACACCATATATGGTCAATTAACACTACAAGACCATGTCAGCTTCTTTGCAAGATATGAATGCGAAAACATTCAGCGCATAAAAAACGTACTTGCGGCGTGCAGAGCGATCGCTAAGGGGGATATGAACTGTCAGACAGAATAGAATACCTCACCCACCAGCTTCCCCTGGCAAGCAACCGGCACAAAATTTGCACCCGGTCTGAGAATCTTAGCCAGTCAGATTCATTGTGCGCTGAACCCTGTTGACTGGTGCAATGTCAACAGGGTGAGCCTGTGAATTTCAAATTTCTGTTTCCTGGAAGCAGATCACAATTTCCTGTCGGACCAACTTTCTAAAGTGGCACATGTATACGACCCGGCTCCTCGTAGCTTTCCATGTCGGTTCGCTGGTACACATAACCGGCTGTCGGTGACGTCGATACCGCCGACACCGTTCCATCCTTGTCCATTCCGACAATATTCATCGTGCTGGAGTCAACCACCGCATACGGGTCGTCGAGATGTCGCAGATCCTTCATGGCTTCTACTAACGCGTCATCGAGCGACATGCCAAACCGCATAAACTGAACGACGCTGTGTGCTGTCGCGCATCGTATGGCCATTTCACCGCGACCGGTACAGGCTGCGGCGCCATAGCGATTGTCTGCGTAGTTCCCAGCGGCGATGATTGGCGAGTCTCCAAGTCTTCCTGGCCACTTGTATCCCCAACCGCTCGTCGTTACTGCACAGGCAATGTTGCCGCTGCTATCGCGAGCGATGATATTTGTCGTGCCAAAGATCTCTTCATGCAGGAGATCGGTCCATTCGTTGATCGCTTGCATGTACAGGTAACGATCGTTGTAAATGTCCTCCTGTTTTTGCTGACCGTTGGTTTTGCCGCCTACAACCTCTTCCCAGATTTCCTTCCGGTCCTCCGTTAGCAGCTGGCTAGTCTCAAAACCGTGTACCCGGGCGAACAGTTCTGCGCCTTCTCCGACCAGCATGACATGTGGTGTCAGCTCCATCACTTTGCGGGCAATGTCGATCGGGTGAGGATAGTTCCGCACCGCGCCAACTGCGCCGCTCGCTAGATTTCGACCATCCATGATGGAGGCGTCGAGTTGTACTTCACCGAGAATATTCGGTGTCCCACCGGTTCCAACGCCAAAATCGTTCGGGTCGTCCTCCACTTCTCGTGCCGCGGCAATTGCTGCGTCAATGGCGCTGCCGCCTCCACGCAGAATCTCTATTGCGCTAGCCATTCCAACCCGAGCATTTGCGCTCCCAACAACGATGCCGACACCTTCTGGTACTGCCATGCGGGGTGTTTTCCTTTCGCATTCGTAGGTACTGATTTTCCGACACTACTCCGGCAAACGAAGCACTTCGATACATAGCCAGCCGTAGCGCTGCTTAGTGTAGTCGAAAGCAACGTTTTTGGTGAGACCACCCTCATTCATCCTGAATATTGACAGTTGATACACGTTCTGAAGCTGATCAACGACACTATTCTCGATTACTTACTCTGCAAATCAGTTAATCGCTCCGGCAACCGAGTTTTCTCGACTGCCGTCAAATTGAACTGAATCCTGAATCGGTGCCTGGCTGAATATGGAAATCCAGTTCAATCAGTCAGAAGAACATGTACAACAATCAACAACAGTACTGACCTGTCTGTGAAGTATGGGTTCCGCCAAACAGCAGTCGGATTTGTGTCCCGTGAGATATTCAGCTAGGCTCTCGACTGGATAAGGTACTGTATGCATTTTGTCCGTACAACCAGATCGAATTTCACCCTCCCGAGAGGCGAAGCAATGTCAAGTGGACCTGAACTTCTGGTAACTCGAGAGCGAGCAGTTACCAGACTGACCCTGAATCGTCCCAGGTATCGCAATGCCGCCAGCCTTTCGATGATTCAGCATCTCGCAACTGAGGTTGAGCAGTTATATGCAAACCCACCGCGAGTGGTGATCATTGATGCTACAAACCCTGGATTCTGTAGCGGCATCGATCTCAATGAATCCAAAGAATCCTCACCTGAATATGTGCACCAGCGATCAGAGATCATGCTGAACATGATCTCAAGGCTGCGCCAGCTTCCGGTTCCAGTTATTGCTGCAATCGATGGGGTCGCGATCGGGTTTGGCTGCGAACTGCTGATTTCGGCGGATATCCGCATCGCCTCGCCGAACTCTCGATTTGCCTACTATGAACCAAGGGTGGCTGTGCCGACGCCAGCTCACCGGCTCATTCAGATTGTTGGATTGACCCATGCCCAGGATCTACTGCTGACCGCTCGAATGATCGACGCAGAGGAAGCCCGGGAAATGGGCATGATCACCTGGATTGCCGAAGATGTGCCAGGTCGAACCGATGAAATCGTCGAGCAGATTAAACAGCTAGCGCCGCTTTCACTGTCGAAAACAAAAGAGAACATCTATCTATCGATCGAAGCAGGAGCCGAAGCCTCCATTCAGCACCATATCGCCGGTGTTACCGAAGCTTCTGGCACCAATGATCGAAAAGAAGCGTTGCAGGCATTTGCCGAAAAACGACGACCAGAGTTCACCGGAACCTAGAAGAGACCGTAGAGAGAGGTACCTGGAATGGATGGAGCCTTAGCAGGCATTCAAGTTCTTGAACTCAGCCGCCACCTTGCTGGCCCGTTTGCTGCAATGACTCTCGGTGATCTAGGTGCGGATGTGATCAAGGTGGAGCCACCAGAACGAGGTGACGATACGCGTTGGTTTCCACCGTACTGGAACGGCGAAAGCACCTACTACCTCAGCACAAATCGTAACAAACGTAGTATGACCCTTAATCTGAAGTCAGCAGCCGGGCAGGACATCCTGCGCAGCCTGGTGAAGCAGTCAGACATACTCATCGAAAACTTCCGGCCTGGCACGATGGAGCGCTGGGGGCTTAGCTACGAAGAACTTGCTGAAATCAATCCCAGACTCATTTATTGCGCAGTCACCGCATTTGGAAGCGACGGACCAGATCGCGATAGAGCCGGAGTTGACCTCTTGATGCAGGGTGAGACCGGGTTGATGAGTATCACCGGTGAATCAGGGAGACCACCGGTGCGGGCTGGCACTTCTCTGATTGATCTAACGACCGGAGCGAATGCGGTGCAGGGCATTCTTGCCGCACTGTATGTCCGTGAACGAACAGGGAAGGGCCAACGTATAGACGTTTCACTTCTCGGCGGCGGAGTTTCATGGCTGACCTATCATGCAACCGCATATTTTGCGACTGGAGAAGTGCCAACCGCACTCGGATCCCGTCACGCTGCGGTTGTGCCCTATGGCGTTTATCCGACAAAGAACGGCTATATCGTCCTGGCAACCGCGACTAATGCCACCTTCGCCAGGCTCTGCAAGGTCATCGATCGTGAAGACCTGCTGACTGACGCTCGATTCATGTCCAATCCCGACCGGGTGGAGCACCCTGATGACCTTGACCAGATTCTCATGGAGGTGTTTGCAACGCAAACGGCCGACGAATGGGCTGAGATCATGGTGGCTGCAGGCATCCCTGCAGGTCCGGTGAACAATTTAGCTCAGGTATTCGACATGGAACAGGTCAAACACCAGAAACTGGTTGTCGATATACCTCACGAAAAAATACCAGAATTCAGAATGTCGGGGATAGCGATCAATATGAGCGGCACGCCGGCCACTGTCCGGCTACCGCCGCCGCAATTGGGAGAGCACACCGCGGAAATCCTCGGTTCGATTGGTTTCACCGAACAGGACATCGAACGTCTGGATTCAGACGAAGTTCTTTGAGGTTTCGCTCACCGAGAAGCACGATAGCGATCTTTGCTTGCTGACTGAGAGAATGCGGCATTTGTGACATACCTATTGAGAGGCATCTGTTAGATGAAAGTTCAAGCTCCTGAATTTTCAACCCTTGACCAGTGCGCTGGCTACTGGCTGTCCCGTTGGACTGTGCCAGGGGCCGTTGTAGCTACCTGGGACGACGGGCAGATCGAATCGCGAGCCTACGGGGTCTCAAATCTCGAAACAGGCTACCCGATGACCAGTGACACGATTTTGCAAATTGGGTCGATTTCAAAAATTTTCACGACAACACTGCTGATGAGTTTTGTAGACGAAGGTTCGATTGATCTCGATGAACCGGTATCAAGCTATTTGCCGGAGATTCAAGTATCGAAAGATGCAACACAGAACGATATAACGATTCGTCAGCTGCTTACCCATACCAGCGGTGTGTTTGGCGATCATTTTGATGACTTTGGCTGGGGAGACGAGGCGCTCGATCGGTATGTTCACTCCGTCGCCACCCTGAGGCAGGTGTACAAGCCTGGTGAACTCTGGGCATACACTAACAGTGGTTTTAATATCGCAGGAAAAATAATCGAGTCGATCAGCGGGAAAACATTCGAACAATGCATGCGGGAGCGTGTCTTTGAGCCGCTTTGCATGGAGCGAACATTTTACTTCCCGTGGGAAGTTATCGCCTACCGGCATGCAGTCGGGCATACGTTTGTAGATCCGGCCGGAAACGAACAGCAGGTTGCCAGAACCTGGCCGATTCCGAGATCTTCCGGTCCAGCCGGCTCAATCAGCTCAAACGTTGCTGACATGCTGAAATTCGCTGCTATGCATCTAAACGGCGGGGAATATGATGGGCATCGGGTACTAAGTGTCCAGGCAGCCGAGGCGATGCAGGCTGAACAGGTTCAGAATGCCGGTCTGGCTGATGCCTGGGGTCTTGGATGGATGATCGACGATTACGATGGAGTGCGGACCGTCAGCCATGGCGGGACGACCAATGGTTTCACTGCCAGGCTTGTGCTCGTTCCATCTCGGTCCTTTGCGATCGTCGTGCTGACCAACAGCATTCGAGGCTCAGCAGCCTACAGTCAAATTGTCAACTGGGTGCTGAAACAAAAACTTGGCATCCAGAAACCCGATCCTCAACCGATCGACCTGTCTGAATCCGTTCTCCTGGAATACGCTGGGCGGTACACCCAATTGCTCGCCGATATTGAGATCATACGGAGCAATGGTCATCTGGATATGATAATCACCGAACGAGATGCGCTGTCAGAATCTGAAAGTGGCAAAGTGCATCCGCCGGTTTCAATGGCGCCGTTGGGCAATGATGTCTTCATGGTCACGACCGGGCGAACGACCGGTGAAAAGGTGCAATTTGTCCGAAATGACGACAACACTATCCGATTCGTGCGTGTTCACGGAAGATTTGCTGATCCAGTGTAGAGCCGGGTCGATCAGCAAGTCATGATAGAAAGCGAAAACCAGCAATGTCTCTAACCGATCTTGTCGCCGTCTCCGATGAATTTGATGCCTGGTTGCGAGACACGCGACAGGTGATTCATATGAACCCTGAACTTCTCTTCGAGGAAGAAGAAACCTCAGAGTTGGCACGAAAGCACCTCACCGAACTTGGAGTTCCGTTTAGAGCCCGGGTTGGCGGTGATGGACGTTTGTTGCTGAACTCCGCGGAAATCAACGCTATGGCTGGCTTTGATCCAGGACCATCGACCGGAGGTACCGGGGTGTTGGCCACCATTCGAGGCACTCGTAACGAAGGGACCGGACGATGCATCCTGCTGCGTGCGGATATGGATGCGCTCCCGCTGCAAGAACGGAATGACGTGCCGTATAAATCGCGAAATCCGGGGAAAATGCACGCCTGCGGTCATGATGTTCACACAACCGTGCTTCTGGGAGTCGCGGAAATCCTCTCAAATGTCACTGACACTTTTGATGGCACGGTAAAACTGATGTTTCAGCCAGGCGAGGAAGGTGGAGCCGGAGCGCTAGCGATGATCGAGGATGGAATTCTGGAAGATCCTCCGGTTGATGCCGCGCTGGCACTGCACGTTGCTTTTACGATTCCGGTCGGTCAGATTGCTGTTACTTCTGGGCCGACAACGGCAGCCGCCGACATGTTTCAAATCAAGGTGTTTGGAAAAGGCGGCCACGCAGCTATGCCCAATGAATCTGTCGATCCAATCATCGTCTCTGCCCAGATTATCACTGCGCTGCAGACGCTGGTCAGCAGAGAAGTTGATCCGATCGAAGCGGCGGTTGTGTCAGTCACCAGTGTCGAGGCTGGCGTTCCAAGCACGATTATTCCTGACGACGCTACTATATTCGGGACCGTCCGAACCTTTAACCCGGATGTGCGCGAACAAATATTAACTCGCATTCCGGAACTGGCTGCAGCAATCGCCACTGGATTTCGCGCGAATGCCGAAAGCACGATTTTGCGCGGCTACCCTGCACTTAACTCGGATCCTCAACTCGCACAGCTCGTCAGTGATGTTGGCGCAGAGCTGCTGGGAGAGACGAGCGTCAACAGTTCCTCTCCGGCAATGGGTGCTGAAGACTTCGCTTTCCTTTCTGAACATGTTCCTACTTGCATGTTCGGACTTGGCGTCAGGAATGAGGAACGGGGAATCATCTATCCGGTGCATCACCCGCAATTTGATGTCGATGAGGACGCAATAGCCACCGGAGTCAAGGTGATGGCTGGCGCTGCGCTTCGATTTTTAGGGGCATCCGAGGAGTAAAGACGTCCATCGACAAAGGATTTACCGTCGAGTAGGATTATTTAGAGCACTGCCCTCAATGTTGCACCAGTGCATCGTTCGGTTTTAGCAGAACGCATAAAAGCGGCTGCCTGTGTTGTGCTGGGGGTCATCACATGTTTATCTACCTGGGTTTGATCGTAGCTGGACTACTACTGCTCCTGATTGCTTTCATTTTTGGTGAGATATTTGATTTTCTTGACTTTGATTTTGGTGGCGACGGCGGGACCTCGACGGTCATCGCAATTGGCATCACCGCCTTCGGGGCAGGCGGCCTGCTGGCAACTAGCGCTGGACTAGGCATTGTTCTCAGCGTTCTCGTTGCTGCCGGTTCAGCGGTCGCGCTTGGCGCGCTTAGCGCCTGGCTGCTGACCCTTTTTCATAAAGGCGCAAGCGGCACCGATGATTCATTTTCCAGATCAAAGGGTAGAATCGGACAGGTGATGACCTCAATATCAGCAGACTCTCCTGGTGAAGTACTGCTGTCATCCGCGGACTCTACCAGCCAGCGAATCGCCAGGTCATCTGATGGTCGTTCGATTCGCTCAGGATCCACCGTTCGCGTCGTAGAAGTGGTCGGGAACACGTTGATTGTCGAACCGGTGTTACCATCCACCGCAACAGACGAGCAGCCAGAAAAGGACTGATCAATGGATGCGCTAAGCATTATTATCGCTGTACTTGCCATTCTAGGTGTCATCGTTCTCGCGTCGCTGATTGTCAGCAGAAACCTGATCAAAGTGCCGCCGAACACAGTCGCGATCCTCTCCGGACGCCGGCGTTCATTCCGGCACGCGGAAACCGGTGAATCACAGAATATCGGCTACCGGATCGTCCGCGGTGGATCGGCTGTCCGGATTCCAATTCGGGAACGCGTCGACTACATATCATTGAATGTCATGACGATCCCGCTAAAAATTGAAAATGCCTACAACATAGAAGGTGTTCCCGTTTCGGTGAGCGCGGTGGCAAACGTGAAAATCGGTGGCGATGAAGTTTCAATCGGCAATGCCATCGAGCGCTTCCTCGGTATGACCCAGGAAGAGATTCAGAACGTCATCTTCCAGACTATGGAAGGTCATTTGCGTTCAATTCTCGGCACCCTGACCGTTGAAGAAATCAACACTGACAGGCAGGCATTCGCCCAGCGTATGACAGCTGAATCGGCACAGGATCTGGCCCGCATGGGCATCATTATCGATGTGCTGACAATCCAGCAGATAAGCGATACGTACGGTTATCTCGATGCCCTAGGTCAAACGAGAACTGCCGAAGTCAAACGTGATGCCGAAATCGGTAAGGCGGAAGCAGATCGGGACGCAAGGCAACGGGCTGCTGCCGCTATGCGAGATGCCGCGATGACGGAAGCTGAAGCAGAGGCTGAAATTGCCGAAGCGCAACGCAACACAGCGGTTAAAAAAGCCAGTTATGCCGCGAGTATTCAGGCGGAAGAGGCACGGGCAGCTCAAGCCGGTCCACTTGCTGACGCTGAAGCGCAGCGCAGCGTTGTTGTAGCGCAGCAACAGGTGGAGGTCGCTCGTACCGAGGCATCCATCCAGGTTCAGGAGATGGAAGCTCGCAGAATGGAACGCGAGCTTGAAGCCACGGTGCTCAAGCAAGCCGATGCCGAGCGAGACGCCACCATCATCGCTGCCGAAGGTCAAAAACAGGCTGAAGTGCTTCAGGCACAGGGCAATCAGCAAGCCACGATTGTTCGAGCTGAAGGCCAGTCGAAGGAACGACAGCTCATCGGTCAGGGTGAAGGAGAACGTATTCGACTGATCGGTCAGGCTGAAGCAGATGCCAAAACCGCTGCTGCCCAGGCGCATCGAAGCGAATTGCTCGCCCAGGCAGAAGGCAGCAGAGCGCTGTTACTTGCCGAAGCGGAAGGTCTCCGGGCCTCACTTCTGGCGGAAGCAGACGGGAAGAAACAGCTCGCGGAAGCGCTCAACGCCTACAGCGAACAGGCAATTCGCCTGCTGATGTATCAGGCGTTCGTCGCGGAACTGCCGAAGGTAGTCGAAGCAGCCGCACTACCGATGTCGCAAATCGACCGTGTCGTTCTGATCGACAATGGCAATGGCACAGGTGAAAATGGCGACGGCGGTACTTTGGGACGCTACGCGAACCAGTTGCCGGTTATGGTCCAGCAGATGGCTGAAAATTTCAGTGCAGTTACTGGCATCGATCTGTTCGAGTTGATGCAAGAGAAGGCCGGAGTCAACATTCACGGGGAATCTGATTCCAACAAAGATCGCACCGTTGTCGATCCGGTTCCTGCGTCAGACGATGACTAGCTGCTAAAAAAGATTGGTCCTGGACCATCTATCGCCCACATTTCGATGACATGCGCATCGGGGTGTGTCTGTGGTTTCATGATGGAGAATTTTCAACCAGGTTGACGAACCTGTGTAGATCTGCACACAATACAATTTGGACTTCCGCGCGTGGCTTGAATATGGCCACTTCTCGGCATGATCACTTCGATTTGAAACGAAAGAATACATCGCAGGAGGACGACAAGGTGGCGAAAAGTACGAACCAGGGCTATCCACGCATCGGAAAGAACCGCGAGCTTAAGCGGGTCATTGAAAAATACTGGCGCGGAACTGCTTCGGAGGAAGATATCCTCGCCGTAGCAGCCGAAATCAGGAAATCTGCGTTTCTCGTTCAAAAACAAGCAGGTATCGATCACATCCCCTGCAACGACTTTACTCTCTACGATCAGATGCTGGACTTGAGCGTTCTCTGGGGCATGATCCCGGAACGATACGGCTACACCGCCGGAACCCCGGTTTCCATCGACACCTATTTCGCCATGGCAAGGGGAAACGACGACACTACCGCTCTTGAAATGACAAAGTGGTTTGACACAAACTACCACTACCTGGTGCCTGAGTTTGACGCAGGAACACCTGTCCGGACCCATGACGGCCCGATCCAGATGTACCGCGAAGCGCGAGACGTTGTCGGTGATGCCGCAGTCCCGGTACTAATTGGGCCGGTCAGCTTCATTCTGCTTGGAAAACACCACACAGGCAGCTACAACGAACACCTCGACTCGCTACTGCCGCTCTATGAAACCCTGATAGAGGAGATGGTAGATGCAGGAGCCACCTGGATTCAAATGGACGAGCCAACACTCGTCCAGGACCGAACTCCTGAGGAACTCGAACTGTATACCAAAGCCTACATGCGGCTTGGTCAGGTTAACCAGGCAAGTATTCTTGTCCAGACTTACTTCGGATCACTCGGAGAAAACTGGAATACCGTTGTAGAACTGCCGGTTGCGGCGATCGGTCTTGATTTCGTCCGCTCAACAGTAAACAAGCAAGACCTCATGTCTCGAGGTTTCCCCGATGACAAAGTGCTTGCTGCTGGAGTTGTCAACGGCAGGGGCGTCTGGAAAGCTGACCTGAACGCCACCCTCGACTCGCTTGAGGAGATAGCTGAGGTTGTCGATAGTAATCGACTATTCATTGGTCCGTCATCGTCGCTACTCTACCTGCCATACGATGTGAGACTCGAAGAACGGCACAGCAGCGAACTGCTTCGGAATCTCTCGTTTGCGGAGCAACGGCTTGATGAAATCGTATTGCTCACCAGAGGAATAAACGAAGGTCGGTCCTCCATTGCAGACGAGCTTGATGCCGACGCTGCCAGAATTCATGATTTTCTGCAATCGGAAAGTATCCATGAACCTACTCAGCAGCGTGTTGCCGCGTTGAAAGAGGCTGATTTCAATCGATCAATACCAGTCGATCAGCGTCTGGCGGAACAGGCTCTAATACTCGATCTCCCTGAGTTTCCATCAACAACAATTGGATCGTTTCCACAGTCTGGAGAAGTGCGGCGAATGCGGGCCAGGGCACGGTCCGGGTCGCTGACACCAGCTGAGTACCAGGACTATGTTCACAGCAAAATCGACGAGGTCTTGAACCAGCAGATACAGGCTGGACTCGACGTTCTGGTACACGGTGAGTTTGAACGCTCTGACATGGTTGAGTATTTCGGCGAACTACTCGGCGGTTTTATCACCACCGACCGCGGCTGGGTGCAGTCATACGGCACCCGCTGTGTCCGGCCTCCAATCATCATCGGCGATGTTCACCGTGATGAACCAATGACCGTGGATTGGATCAGCTATGCACAATCGAAGACCGACAAACCAGTCAAAGGCATGCTGACCGGACCGGTAACGATCCTGAACTGGTCCTTCCCGCGCGAAGACATACCGAGATCAGAGATAGCCAATCAGATTGCGCTTGCGTTGCGTGATGAGGTGGCGGACCTTGAATCGGCTGGCATCAAAATTATCCAGATCGATGAGCCGGCAATGCGAGAGGGTCTCCCGTTGAGGGAGGCAGAATGGGAACAGTACCTGGATTGGGCTATCAAAGCATTCCGGTTGGCGTCTTCCGGTGTTAGGACGACGACTCAAATTCACTCTCACATGTGCTATAGCGAATTCAACGAAATCATTGAATCCATCGATGCCATGGGTGCGGATGTGATTTCAATCGAAAACAGCAGGTCAAACGATGAACTCCTGAGCGCCTTTACCGATTTCAACTATCGTGGTCAGATCGGTCCAGGGGTCTATGACATCCATTCCGCACGGATCCCATCTTCCCGAGAGATGGAAGAACGACTAGAAAGCGCAGCCCGGGTTCTTGGCGCGGAAAATATCTGGGTGAATCCAGATTGCGGGCTGAAAACTCGCCGGGACAAAGAGGTCTGGCCGGCGTTGAGCAACATGGTAGACGCCGCCAGAATATTGCGTCGTTCTGCGGAAGCTGATTAGAAGTACGGAGGCTCAGCCTTTCACACAGACCCCATGGTCAATCGGCTGGACCGCCTCACTTATACGACGGATGATTGTGCAACCCGTGAGTTGTATCGAATTTCACCGTTTCAGAAACCTCCGGATGCACCGGCAACCTGTAGACCTGCTTGCTGGCTTGTGAATTCGATGTCAAAATAGTCGGTTTTCCGCTCCCAATTTAGAAGATTGACAGGAGATCTCTCGTTGAATTTCACGTTCCTGCCCGGCAGTATCGTTGGTTTTGTCGGGTACCCGGAAGCGCTGTTTGTCCGATCGCTTGCGTCAGGACTGACGGAAGCCGGCCATCAGGTCCGAGTCGTAGAACAGCGGCGCAATCAGTACATCGAAGAGACACTTCGCAGCGAGGGATCTGAAGCCTACCGGCAGATTCACACCGAATTTCAATCGATTCAATTTCACACCTATGAGCCACGGACCGGTCCACGGCTGCTTGAGTGGGTTTCGAGAGAGATGGCGTTGTCCGACGTTATCGTTGCCGTGAACGGAATACCGCAAGAACTCTGCCGGTGGATTGCCAATCTCGAACAACCCGGCTCTATCAGGATGTTTATGACCTACCGTCCTGATGAACTTACCGATGGGTTCATCCGCGACTATGAAATCGACAAGTTTGAAGCAGTGCTCACGACCGGGCTGCCAGCCAGTAACATAGAAACTATCCTGATACATCCGAGCATTGAACCGTCCGACATATCATTTGTACCGGCGGCAAGGCAATCGGTCGAGCAGGACTATACCTATGTTTCATCTGCTACCGAAACAGCACTGTTTCTGGACGTGGTTCAGCGGATCTTCATCGAGACTGCGTTTCAAGAAGAGAGAAGTGAAGACGAGACTATTCCTCTACCTCAAGCCATTCATCAAAACGGAGCTGAACCGATTGACGATGAATGAACCACCAGTCATAGTCAATGGAAAATTGCACC
>CAZNYB010000002.1:21583-79819 GCA_964577155.1 uncultured Thermomicrobiales bacterium
ACCTCGAGGTGATCGCGATAGGTCGGTAGCGTCCTCGCAATTTCGTCCGGGATTAGATTGAAAGCCAGGCTATTGACCGGACCGAAGGGAAACAGGAGCGAGAATGCGGCGGATGTTTCTGGACGAATCGCAAAGTTTATGAGATCCATGGCGGCTTCACGCTCTGGCGCGCCATTCGGCACCGCCCAGGACTCACCACTCAATGCTCCTTGATTCCATTGGATGAGTACCGGATTGTCGGCTGATGAAATCTTTTCAATCCGGTTGTTCCAGATGCTACTCATTTGGAGATCCTGACTGGCTAGCATTTGAGCCGGTTGTGCACCTTGTTCCCACCAGAGGATGATAGATTCCCGAATTTCGTCCAGTTTTCTAAAACCTAGATCGACATCTAACGGGTAGAGCTGATCCATAGGTACACCTGCCGCCAGCAAGGCGAACTCAAGGGTTGTCTCAGGGGAGTTGCGTAGTCCGCGGAAGCCAGGCCAGTCTGTCGTGTTCCAGAAATCCTCCCAGTTTTGAGGTCGGGCGATCGCGCCTGGTTCAACATCTGAATAGGAAAGCAGTGTCGAGTAGACGCTGGAGCCAATGCCGTGTTCCATGATTGCGGGATGGTAAATATTTGAAGTATCGACGATTGCATAGTCAATTTCGTCGAGCGTTCCGGAGTTCGCAAGCGGGAAGATCTCTTCGGTCGCAAGATTGCAAAGGCTCCACTCCACTTCCGCGGTCTCGACCTGATTGCGTAACGAATCGAGATTGATCTGTTCGACTTCGATTGTCGCGCCGGTCAAACGTTCAAATGGTTCGAAGATAGCAACTTCCTGAGCATCCTGATAGTCGCCTTCAGTGGTTGCGACGATGAGAGTGACGTCTTTATAACGATCAGGATCTGAGTACCCTTCGACACGATCTATCTCAATGACCGGGGTAGCCGTTGGATCGAGATTGTCTCCTGAGTCGTCCCGGAAACCACAACTGACGATGAGTCCTGCGCCAATACCGCCAAATGCAAATTTTATGAGATTGCGGCGATTCGTCCGGGTTTGAGTTACGTAGCGGCTGAAATTCACAGGGAACCTTCCAGCAGTCCGCAGTGTTTCCAGAAGCAATTAGCTGGCTGGTTCGGCGATTTCAACCTGGCGATCAGTGTCACTCTGACGCTGCATTCGATCGAGCAGCGATCCGACACGCCTGGCAAAGCGTGACGCATGGGCGCGACCCTCCTGGCCTGGCAACTCGCTCCAGTCGCCCATCTTCCGAAACTTACGATAGCGATCTTCGATCAGTTTCGAACCTTTGGTGTCTTGTAGATCGCCGAGAGCCCAGAGAAGCGCATCCCGAAGCAGTGTCGCAGCGAATTCTGCATTGTTGTGGGCTCCCAGCTCAGGTTCAGCGACGAGATTATCAACAACGCCAAGTTCAACACAATCCTGTGCCGTGAGCTTGAGCGATTCAGCAACTTCTGGCGCACGTTCAGGATCACGGAACAAGATAGCCGCTGCGCCTTCTGGGGCAATTACTGAGTAAATGGCATGTTCCTGCATTAGGATTCTATCAGCGACGCCGAGAGCGAGAGCCCCGCCGCTGCCGCCTTCGCCAATGATGACTGAGACGACAGGAACCGGCAACATACTCATTTCCGCCAGACATTCACTCAGCGCATGCGCCAGGCCTCGCTCCTCGGACTCGATGCCGAGATAAGCTCCGGGTGTATCAACGAGTGTTATCAACGGGCATCGGAATCGCCGTGCCAGCAACATCATCCGGTGGGCTTTGCGGTAGCCTTCTGGTAGCGCCTGTCCCCCGCGACGAATTGGGTCATGATGCCCGCGCTCTAACCCGATGAAAATGACACCTCGTCCGCCCAACTCTCCCAGGCCTGTCACAACGGCAGCATCATCCCCGAAAACGCGATCGCCATGGAGTTCGACGAATTGGCGTGACATTCGCCGAATGTAATCCAGAGCGGTAGGACGGTCATCCCGCCGGGCTACCTGGACAACATCCCAGGCTTCGCCGAGATCCCGGCGTTTGTTGTCCACTGCCGGCAACGCTGTTGGCCAGACTTCCTGCTGAGCACGACTGAAAACCCGAAGTATCGTAGCCAGCGTATCCCGCAATCGCCAGCGTTCGACGATCGCGTCAAGAAATCCTTCTTCAAGCAGGTACTCAGCAGTATGTGAGGGAATCTCGGAAGGATCGGTTATGTTCGGCATCGTACCGGCGATGACCCGTGGACCGGCAAATCCAATCAATGCGTTCGGCTCAGCAAGTATTATGTCTCCTTGAGTGGCGAACGAAGCGTACATACCGCCGGTGGTCGGGTCAGTGAGAACGGAAATATACGGCACACGCTTCATGTGCGCCCTACGGGCAGCCGCCGCTGTTTTCGCCATCTGCACCAGGCTCAGCATACCTTCTTGCATTCGGGCGCCGCCGCTGGCGACAACCGTCACGATTGGCAATTCCAGATCAATAGCGTTCTCAAAAGCCAGCGCAATTTTTTCACCGGCAACCGATCCCATGCTGCCACCTAGAAAATTAAAGTCGACGATGGCGATGACGACCTTCAAGTTGCGTATGCTGCCAGTGCCTGTCAATACCGCTTCGTTCAAACCAGTCTTTTTTTGCGCCGCGTGAACACGATCCCGGTATGGTTGAACATCAGAAAACTGAAGCGGGTCGCCGGACACCATTCGCGGATTGGTTTCGACGAACGATCCATCATCCAGCAATAGCGCGACGCGTTCTTTCGCTGTTAGTCGCTCATGATGCCCGCAATTTGAGCAAACTTTGATTTGCTCCCACCGGCGGTCACCAGCAAGTGATGCTCCGCAACTCCGGCAACAAATCTGGTTGTCTACTACGTGAATTCTCGGGTTTGATTCCTTAATGTCTTCCATGAGATTTCCTCGTTCATGTTGGTTCACCAGCTGTTGCTCTCATTACAATAATTCCAAGAGGATCGAGAAACGGTGTCGGCGCACCGAACTACAGCCGTATGAACCCGAACTGCAAACCAATCATGCCACCGCACGTATCGCAGTGTGAAGCGCTCGGACACGTTCAACATCTACCAGGTTGTCGACGAGACCGTCGAATTTGAGTGAACTGCCGACAATGACCCCGGCTGCATGTGGTAGATAGTTCGCCACATTCGCTGCGGTTATTCCTGATCCAACATAGACGGGTGTCAAGCCAGAAGAACTGGCAACTTGCCGCACAAAATCAAGATCAGCTGCTTTCCCGGTTGCGGATCCGCTCACGATTATTCCGTCAGCCAATCCCCGGTAGACCATATCCTCAACAACATCTTCGACGCTCATATTTCCTAAGGGTGTCGCATGTTTCACAAAGACATCAGCCAGGATCTTTACAGCATTTTCCACACCCAGCAGACGGCGTAGCCGCAAGGTTTCGTCAGCCTGACCGCTTATCATTCCCTGATCAGTAAGCATGGCGCCAGTGTGAATGTTGACCCGGATGAAACTGCAGCCAGTTGCAGCTGCGATCGCGATAGCCGCAGGACCATCGTTGCGAAGCACATTGACGCCCACCTCTATATCGACAGCTTCGCGAACCTCCCTGCAAACACGGGTCATCATTGCTACTGTATGCGGATCAACCTGACCTGGTCGAAAGGGAACATCATGGAAGTTCTCAACGATAACGCTATCTGCGCCACCCGCTTGCAGTGCAGTCGCATCGAGCACAGCTTTTTCGACAATTTCGTCGATTGAAAGATTGGCCAGCGGACTGCCGGGAAGGGCTGCCAGATGCACCATGCCGACAAGGTGGGTGTTCATGAGACGACAGCCAGCATGAGAGCGAAAAGACCTGCAAAACCCATGAACAGGGCAAATGTCAGATATGCGCCACGATCTCGTTTTGCTCGCTGGGATTTTGTCACATACTTGGCAATGAGCAGAGAACCAGCTATCGCAAACGCAGCTCCGGCAATTCCAAAGTAGATCAGCTGTATCAAGTCAGGTAACCCGGTCCAATCTGCCCCCTCCAACCCGGTATTATATCTGTCGTAGAGGAGCGTCATGCATGATCGACACAGAGTTGGAACCACGCTTTAGCTTGAAAGAATTAACCGATGCAAGCGGCGTCAACGAACGCAACATCAGGTACTACATAGAACAGGAACTGGTACCTCCCGCATTCGGGAAAGGCAGGTCAGCCTATTACACGACGACGCACCTGGAACGGCTTGAACAGGTCAAAGTATTGCGTGACCAGGGTCAAAGCATTGAAGAGATCCGGGTGATTCTTACCCGGCAGAGCATGCCGGACAGGTTGCAATCACAAGTCTGGGAACGGGTAACGCTTCATCCTGATCTCGAAATTTCTATCCGCTCGAATGCTCCAGAACATGTCCAGGCGTTGCATCTTGAAATTCAGCAAATGGCGGCAAACTGGTTTGGATCACAAGAGCTGGATCTCTAGCATCCGGTTACCGGGTGACCGGAGATCGTACAATTTGCTTCAGAAATGACCTACAACCTTTAGGTTGATATGTGATTGAAATCGGAAGTTTTACGTGACAATAACCGACCATCAAATAGCACTGCAGCCAATCGTTCATATCTTCAAAGCAGAAGATTTATGGGCATATGGCACGTTCGATGATGAGAACAGATGGTGTGTCGCCTGTGATTTGGAAACGGGGCATATTGACATTCGAATTGGTGAGGATGGTTACGCGCTCGATGTCTGGGCAATTCTGACCGGCATGTTCGTCGATGAGGAGAATTACCGACGTCGAATGGCGTTGGAGCGTCTTGCACGGGTATCAATACCTGGATTGCAACGCGGATTTCTAGATGAACTACACACGCTGAGCTGGGACGACTCGGAAAAAGGTTTGGCGCTGAGAAAATCGGTTCAGGTACCGTTTTCCGCGACTCCCCTCCTGCCCACAATAGCCATCGACCAGCTCAACGACCTCAACAGAACGCTCCTGTATATTGAACGTCAGCTACACGGTTGAGAGAGGATATTCCTGGAATGATTGATCGCTGGCAAAGAGCGCTTTCGATTGCGGTTGACAATCAGCCCGCCGACTTGATTCTCGCCAACGCCAGTGTCGTCAACGTGTTCAACGGTGAAATTACACAGGGCAATGTTGCCGTGTCAGATGGACGAATCGTCGGAATTGGCGACTACGGAGAGGCTGAAGAAGTCGTCGACATCCAAGGAGCGTATCTCTGTCCTTCATTTATCGATGGTCACATCCATACGGAAAGTTCGCTACTCTGGTTGCCTGAATTTGCCCGGGCAGTCGTTCCTCGCGGCACAGGTGGCATCGTAACCGATCCGCATGAGATCGTGAATGTCGCAGGTATGCCTGGATTTGCAGCTATGGTAACTGCTTCGCGAAACCTGCCTATTGATATCCGATTCACCGTTCCGTCTTGTGTGCCTGCCAGTCCGAATGAAAGTTCCGGTGCGATTATTTCTCCTGAAGATATCGCGATAGGCCTTGACATTCCCGAGACTGTTGGTCTTGGCGAGATGATGAATTTTCCGGGGGTGCTTTCCGGTGACGAGCGCATCTACCGCATGCTCGAAACGACTGTGCTCCACAGGCTCCGGGCTGATGGCCATGCTCCGGGACTAACTGGCAGATCCCTTGATGCTTACATCCTGTCCGGCATGACCAGTGACCACGAAGCGACTGAACTTGTCGAAGCCAGCGAAAAACTTGCTCGCGGCATGATGGTCATGTTGCGCGAAGGATCGAGCACCAAGAACATGCTCGATCTACTTCCCCTTGTCACCGACGCAACCTACCCACACTGTTGTTTTGCGAGCGATGATAGAGACTGTGCGATGCTTCTTCAACAGGGGCATCTTGATGAGACGCTGCGAATTGCTGTCGGCGCCGGTCTCGATCCAATTCACGCCATTCAATTGGCCACAATCAATGTCGCCAACTACTGGAGATTGGGACGTATCGGCGCTGTTGCGCCAGGCTATCAGGCGAATCTAACGGTGCTGCAAGACCTGGAACAATTCGAGGTGTTACAGGTCTATTTCAATGGTCGTCTTGTCGCAAAAGATGGACAGGCTTTGTTCGACACGGAAATTGACATACCAGATGTGTTGCTCAACACGATGCATGTCGCGCCACTTGGAGTTTCCGATCTCAGACTCGACCCTGCGGAATCCCAGCGGGCGGTTGGAGTCATCGACAGCCAGATCGTCACCCGCCTGTTGAATGTCCAGACAGTGGTACGTGACGGCGAGGCTGTCACCAGCGTCGAAGATGATTTACTGAAGCTGGTCACCGTCGAACGGCATCATGCCACTGGAAATGTTGGCGTCGGATATGTCCAAGGATTTGGTCTGAAACGTGGGGCGCTTGCTTCGTCGATCGCCCACGATGCCCACAACATCATTGCTGTCGGTGTGGATGACCCTGATATATTTCTGGCTGTTGACACGGTCGCTCAGCTGCAAGGTGGATTGGTCGCGGTTGCAGGTGGAGAAATTATTGCTCAAATGCCCCTACCGGTAGCTGGTATCCTCAGCGATCGCCCGCTGGTTGAGACAGCCGACTTGTACGAGTCTATGGAGAAAGCCGCACATGGTCTGGGATCGCATCTTATTTCTCCGTTTGGATTGCTCGCTTTTCTAGCGCTCTCGGTCATACCGGAAGCACGTGTCACCGATCAGGGATTTATCACACTTGTCTGATGCGGATCAGAACTCGTTGACCAGTAGTTCCGAGCTAACCCAAACCAGGTCTGGTGAGGAGCAATTTGTACGATATCTGGCGCGTTGGGCACTGCTGGTCTCGGCCGTCATCCTGGTGTTCGATCTCGCGGTTGTGCGAAATTACCCCTTTCCTTCATTCCTTGGAAATACTGTGCGCGGGCTGTTCTACACCGGTCTTTCAATACTGCTGCTGCTCGCCAGCGTCTTTCTCGCCTTTCTTGGATACAGAATAATAACGCTAAAGTACGTGGGCCGGACCAAAGCTTTGTACGGCATCTTTCTTCCCGCCGTGCTGTTTGCGACGTCAGTATTCTGGTTCATTATTCTGGCGAGATAGCAATGATGGTTGCATCAGGAAGTGAGTTATAAGATGGGCGACCTGGTAAGCAGGACGGCGTTATCTTTCGACGTCGGAGGAACCTTCACTGATTTTGTGGTCGTTGATCTCGATCGCGGTACAGTACTCCGACGGCACAAAGTTCTCACCAATGCTCGCTTTCCAGCCAGAGGTGTTGTTCGTGGCTGGAAAGATCTGCTCGAAGATCAGGACATTCACGCCGGTGACGTCGAGTTCCCGGTCCACTCAACGACGCTTGTCACCAACGCTATCCTCGAAAGGAAAGGCGCCAGGACCATCCTTCTCGCGACCAGCGGATTTCGCGACATTCTCGAACTTGGCCGGGAACAGATGTACGACATTTACGATCTGTTTGCGCCGCCGCCCGAGCCGCTCATTCCACGTCCGCTTCGGATCGAAATTGTCGAGCGCACAACCGCGAACGGTGACGTGCTTCTTGAACCCCAACCAGATTCAGTTGCCGCCGCTATCCAGACAATTAAGGAGTCCAACGCGGAATCAGTTGCCATCGCATTTTTGCATTCCTACCGAATGCCTGACAATGAGTTGGCTGTAGCCCGGGCAGTAGGCGACGAACTTCCAGAACTGTCGATCTCGATATCGTCCCAAATCGCGCCAATAGCTGGAGAATACGAACGCACCTCGACGACCGCCGCCGACGCGCTGACGAAACCGCTGGTTCGTCAGTATGTAAGCGAGCTTCAATCGGCACTGGCTTCATCAGGTGTTACGGCAGGTCTGCATCTTGTTCTCTCCAGCGGTGAGATCGCTACAGCAAATACGGCACAGGAACGCCCGGTCCGTTTGCTGGAATCCGGACCAGCAGCCGGCGCAATCGGGGCAGCGTTCTTTGGCAATCTGGCTGGATTCAATGATGTGCTATCGCTCGATATGGGCGGCACGACGGCAAAATCATGTGTCATCGAAAATGGTCGTCCAGAACTTGCGCAGATGCTTGAGGTCGCCCGCGAACGCCGGTTTATGAAAGGTTCAGGGTTGCCAATCTACGCGCCGGTTATCGACATGATTGAGATCGGAGCTGGTGGGGGATCTATCGCGCGTGCGGACGAGTTGGGATTGTTGAAAGTTGGGCCAGATTCTGCTGGCGCTGACCCAGGTCCGGCGTGCTACGGACTCGGCGGCAGCCTACCGACTGTTTCCGATGCCAACCTGGTACTAGGTTATCTGAATCCGGATTATTTTCTTGGTGGCGACATTCAACTGAGTACCTCAAAAGCAAGGGATGCGATCAGACCGGTCGCTGAAGCACTCGGTCTTTCTGTAGAAGGAGCCGCCTGGGGCATTCACCGCGTCGTCAACGAGAACATGGCGGCGTCCGCCAGGGTGCATATCATCGAACGCAACCGGGATCCGAGGTCGCTGGCAATAATCGCTTTCGGCGGCGCTGGACCTGCTCATGCCGTTGCCGTCGCCCAGGTGCTCGGCAGCAACACGGTTGTGTTCCCCGAGGGTGCCGGAGTCGCCTCAGCATTCGGCGCACTGGTTGCTCCGATCGCCTTCACCGCAGGCCGCACCTATATGACCAGGCTTCGGAATGCGGACTGGAACACTGTCGAACAGTTGTACAGCGATCTCGAAAAACAGGCGATTGTGGATCTGGCGGGAGCAGGTGTGAGGCTGGAACAGGTTCGATTCCGGCGCTGGGCGGAAATGAGACTCGAAGGACAGTATCATGAGCTTGAGATCGCCCTTCCAGACACGACTTTGCAAGCAGGGTCGGTCCCGGAGATAGAAGCTGCCTTTGAAAGAGAGTATGTCAAACGCTATGGCAGAATGCTGGAGAACCTGCCAATCGAGACACTCCAGTGGAGGCTGACGGCAACCGGTCCAGAAAGCACAGTACAGATCCATCGACGAGCTTTGACGACTAAGACGGCCGCCGCAGCTATCAAAGGCACCCGTCAGGTCTACTTTCCAGATGGTGGGTTCAGAGAGACTTCGATATATGACCGTGAGCATTTGCTACCTGGTATGCAGTTTGAAGGACCCGCCATACTTGAGGAACGGGAAGCGACCGCTGTCGTCTGGCCCGGCAACCTGGCGCGGGTTGACGAGTACGGTTCGATCATTCTTCAGATGAATGGAGACGACGAATGGCTTCCCTGATAGATAAAAAGCCAGCATCTGACGAACTCTTCGACCCTGTTTCCCTCGAAATTATGTGGAGCAGGCTGATCAACGTCGCAGATGAGATGTGGACTACCGTGCTGCGGACAGCAGTTTCAACAATTATCGGCGCTGCGCAGGACCATGGCTGCGAAATACTCGACGGTCAGGGACGATCGCTGGCTCACTCCTATCGATCGATGCCTGTCTTTAATCTCATCATGCCGCACGTCACCAGGGAAATCATCAAGAAATTTCCTCTCGAAACGATGCAGCCGGGCGACATCTACGCAACCAACGATCCCTGGATGTGTGCCGGACACCTCGATGATATTTCGGTCGTGACGCCGATCTTTCGGAATGGCGGTGTGGTCGCGTTCGCAAACACCGTCGCTCATGCATCTTCTATCGGCGGCGCGCTTGACGGACTCCATGTGAAAGATTTTCACGAAGAGGGAATTTATTTTCCACCGCTGAAACTCTTTGATCGTGGACAGCCAAACGAGACGTTTTTCGAGATCATCGCTGGCAACGTTCGCCAGCCGGATATGGTCCTCACCGACATCGAAGCCCAGGTGGCTGCGAATACCGTCGCCGAGCGACGGATCCTGGAATTTATGAACGAGTATGGACTCGACACCCTTGAAGATCTGGCGAATACCGTTCAGAGCCGTTCCGAAGCAGCAATGCGCCAGGCAATAGATGTGATACCTGACGGGGTCTATACCGCCGAGGAACAGATAGAGGCAGCCGGCGATCCGATGACACTCCGAATCGCCATCACTGTCGAAGGCTCCGATCTCCATGTCGACTATGCTGGATCAGACGGTCAGATTCTGGGCGGCGGCATCAATTGTGCCTTCAACTACACTCGCGCACATACGGTGTTTCCGCTGAAATGCATGCTGACGCCTGACGTTCCAAACAATGAAGGCTGTTTCAATCCAATCCATATCAGCGCGCCAGAGCGATCGGTTCTCAACGCGCTCCCGCCAGCCTCGGTCAATCACCGCACGAAGACCGGCTGGCATTTGCATACCCTGATATTTCGTGCGCTGGCAGAGGTGCTGCCGGACAAAGTCCAGGCAGGGAACGGGTTAATGTATACCTTCATCGCCTATGCCAGAGATGAAGACGGCAATCCGACGAACGCTCACTTTATCTGTGGTGGTGGGCGGGGTGCCGGGAGCGGTCAGGATGGATTAACCCGAAACTGTTTTCCATCGAGCGCCGGAAACGTGCCGGTTGAGGTCTTCGAAAGCCGGGTGCCGCTCATCGTTGAGGAAGATGTGCTGGTGCCGAACTACGGGTCCGGAAAGTGGCGAGGCGCGCCAGGGCAGCGAGTCACCGTCAGAAAGATGCCGGATTACGACCGGCCAGTCCACATATACATGCATCCCGATCGACTCCGGTTTCCAGCGCCAGGGCTCTTTGGCGGTGAGGAAAGCGACATCAATCAGCTCCTCAGAAACGGGGAGACCATCGCTCCGAACGGGCGGCTTATCAGTGGCGAGGTCGTGTTGCAAACACCTGAAGATAGATTCACTTCGGTGGTAGCCGGTGGGGGCGGTTTCGGTCCACCATCTGAACGAGACGTCGGCCAACTCATACTCGACGACGAACACGAGTTACTGTCGTAGGTTGCGTCTTACCGGTCAGGTTGGCTGATAGCCAGGCGCAGCCAGTTCCCGCCTTAGTGTGCGGCCGGCCAGGTTACCAGTTTCCGAGGAATCGCGCACCGCTTGTACGCCGTTTACGAAGACGTGAACGATGCCTTCCGGATGTCTGGTAGGATCGGCATATGTCGAACGGTCGATGACCGTGGCTGGATCAAAGACGACAATATCGGCAAACTTCCCGACGTCGAGCACCCCACGATCCTTCAGACCACACCGCCAGGCAGGCAATGACGTCATCTTCCGTATGGCTTCCTGCAGGCTCATCAGTCCATCCTGTCGGACATATTCTCCGAGTATTTTTGGATAGGTTCCGTAGGTGCGGGGATGTGGCGTTCCGCCCATGAGTCCATCAGTCGCATGCATCAGCCAGGGCTGTACCGCGAGCAGCCGGACATCGTCCTCCTGCATCATGTGCAGAATCATGGAAACGGCGTGATTTTCTTCCAGCAGAAGTCGGACCATCGTGTCGTAGTTGTTCATATTCCAGCCAGCAGCTATCTCGGGAATGCGCTTGCCAACGACCCACTGGTTGGAGTCTGTTTTCACACCGGCTATGGCAATAGCATCCCAGCCGCTGCTAGCGATTGAAGACTCCCAATCAGGCCTGCCGCCTTCAATTTCTTGCTGGATCTGCGCGCTCGTTTCACCGTCTCTGAGATGGGCATTGAGTCCGTCAACTCCCCTGGAATGGACCCAGGGAGGGAGCAGCGCGCCGAGCATCGTTGAACCAGCGGTATATGGATATTGATCCGCTGTCAGGTCCAGTCCTTCAGACCGTGCTTTATCGACGGCGGCTATCATGAGCGGAGCGTTGCCCCAGGCTCGTCTTCCCCGGGCTTTAAAATGTGAGATGTGTTGTGACGCTCCGGTCTCTTTGCCAACTTGAACGACCTCGCCGATGCCGTCGAGCACCCGTTCACCTTCAAATCGCAGGTGGTAGACCATGAATGAGTCATGTGTTTTTACGACATGCCCGAGAGCGACAATTTCCGCTGTTTCACAGTAAACTGCTGGGGTGTAGATCAATCCTGTCGAAAACCCGCATGCCCCTTGATTCAATGCGTCATCAACGAGCTGCTGCATCACAGCCAGCTCTGGTCGAGTTGGCGGCCGGTTGTCCATTCCCATGGCATACAGCCGGACGGTGCTATGGCCGACCATGCCAGCAAAGTTGATGGCAGCCCCGTTGACACGATCGAAATACTCGCCAAAGCTGCTCCAGGTCCACTCGATGTCCGGGTCGTCATTGAGACCGGCGAGATGAGTTCGCCACTGATCGACATCCTCCGGTTTAATCGGCGCTTCGGAGAAGCCGTCCTGTCCGAGGAGATCGGTCGTTACGCCTTGCCGTAGTTTCGGTGACAGGAGCCGATCGGAGATTCCTACCAGGTCGCAGTGACTGTGTGTGTCAACGAAGCCAGGAGCAACTGCTAACCCTTCGACATCGATCTGTTCGCCGGAGGTTACAGACATCCCGATTGCGGCAATCCGGTCGCCTTCCAACACGATATTGCCACGGTATCCCGGATTTCCGAGACCGTCGTAGATCGTCCCTCCTGTGAGCGTTATCGCCATTCGATGATCCTTCGATTAGCTCTGGCCATACCCTCTTGGCAGGAAATTGCCGGTGCCAGCCTGACCGGTGAAGAGGTCTTCGCTAGTGATGTCGAACTGAGTGACGCCACGCACCATCGAGCGGACAACCGTCGTTCCGATTGTCTTCCCTTCAAACGGAGTCCATTTGTTCTTGTGGTGCATGTTCGCGCCTTGTACTTGCCAGGATGTATCCAGGTCGTAGAACACTAGATCGGCGTCTGACCCCACCTGGATGACGCCTTTCCGGGGATAGAGGCTAAATATCCTGGCCGGGTTCGTCGAAGAAAGCTCGACAAACCGCTCCAGCCCGAGACCACGATCATGGATCATCTCATCAAGAACGCCTGGATACATTGTCTGTACGCCGGAACAACCGAGAGGCGCATCCCAAATGTTGTCCATTGCCGCCTCTTTTGATTCGCGGGTGTAGGCGCAGTGATCAGAGGAGATCACGTCAACGGTGCCATCTTTGACATGCGACCAGATACGCTCGACCTCATCACGGCTCCTGAAGGCTGGAGCGCACCTTGCCCAGACGCCTTGCGCCACGAGGTCGGAGTGATCCAGCAGGAGGTACTGCGGGCATGTTTCAGCTTCGACCCGGACACCTCTAGCCCTGGCTTCTTTGATCAATTGCAGTCCGTCAGCAGCCGCGACATGACAGACATAGAGCCTTGAACCGGTCAGCTCGGCAAAAAATATCGCCCGGTGGATCGCTTCAACTTCGACGAGTGGCGGCCGGCTTTCAGCGTGGGCCATCGGGTCAGTTCGTCCGGAAGCCTGCATCCTCGCCAGTCCCGCCTTGAGCAAGGCATCACTTTCCGCATGCAGTCCGAATGGTATGTCAGTGCCACGTAAATGTTCGAAGGTATCAAGCAAAACGGCGTCGTCAATATGTGGAAACGACGGGCTGGATTCCGGCATGAATGCCTTGAGCGCCACCGCACCTTCATCGATCATATCCTGAACATCCTCCCAGGGCTGACCGATGACCCCGCCCCACAGCGCGATGTCGATCCGTGCACGCTCTTCGATGAGCTGCTTCTTCTGCCGGAACACGTCACCGGTGGTTGCGGTTGGTGTTGCCTGAGGCATCTCGACCGCCGATGTAATGCCGCCAGCGAGCGCGCCTCGCGAACCCCAGTCAAATCCTTCAACTTCAGTCGGGTCAGGTTCACGGAAATGGGTGTGCACGTCGATCCCGCCTGGCACGACCACCAGACCAGTCGCGTCAATCCGTTCATCAGCTGTTACTGAAGACGCGTCGGACATTATTGCTGTAATTTCTTCACCAGTCAGGACGAGATCAACTCGCAACGGACCTTCGCCCGTTACAACGGTCCCGCCTTGAACCACCGTTAACTTTTTGCTTCCTGACATCTTCTACACCGCTCTTCCCACATACATACGTAGCAACCTTGATCGCCCTGGCCACGAATTTATTCTTCTTCGTCCGTCCGCTCCGAACCATAATCCGGGAACCGGAATGACATCTCGCGTTCCAGCAACCCGCCGTAGCCCAAATCAATAACATCGTCGGACGTTACCGTCCTGCCGGACATTACCAGAGGAAGAATAAGGTCAGCGACTGTTGCCTGCGAATACATAGAACACGAAGCCAGGTTGAAAATCGGTATGTCTCCGACCCTGGCAAGCCAGAACATGCTGCCGGGATGAGCTGGCGCGCCGAAGTGGATCATTTCAGCTCCGACTCTATTCAGGGCAAGATAGATCGGGTCCAGTGGATCAATCGTGTTCCCGCCGGCAGCCATGATGATATCGACGCCATCCCGCTGAAATTCCTCTAAAGCGTTGGCGACGGCGATGGGATCCGCGTCGACGAATCGGATGTCTGAAACGGTCGAACCGTACCAGCTGAATTTCTGCTCTACTCGCTCCCGGAATCGATCACGAAGCTTTTCACCGATTCGATCGGTTGCCACGATGGCGACTCTCTTTTCCTCGAACGGTGCGATTGAAATTGGAGGTTTCTGCCTGGATGCGACAATGTGCTCGACCTGTTCGACGCTGGCTTTCGGAATAGCAATCGGTGTGATTTTGACCCCGGCTACAACCTTGCCGGGCAACACGGTCTGCCGGTCCAGATGGGTAAACACGGTTACGCCATCGATCGTGTTGATAGCGCGGATAAGATCCGACTCGATGGTTAGAAGACCTTTCCGTTCTGCAATGAGGTTATAGCGACTCTGGATCGGTCCGCCGATTCGTATCCCTTCTCCGGATACGGCCTCGGCGATGCGGCGGCCGGCGCTGTCTTCGTGAACATCCGATTCATCAAGCTCGATGAAATGGAGCGTGCCGGGAGCGACATCATGCCAATCTTCCAAGGTCGGTGCGTCGACAATTGCGCCTTTGCGCAGCAGACGTTTCCCACTTTTTGATCGAACATCCTGAACGATTACCCAGCCTAGCTGGCCAATCCCAACGTCGGTCGTTTCAAGAGCGTGCGCTTGCATTATGTACCCTTCTAAAATCGTGACTTGTGGTTGCAAATCGGTGGCAAGCCGCTAGGATAGTGTTCACTGGTAGCCTACTATGAATAGCCAGTTGTGGTACTACGAATGTCTTTATCTGCCATTTCACAGAAACCGATTTTAGAAAGAACGAAAAGATGAGCACGATCCCACAAGAGCGCCAGGAGGCTCTCGACGCAGCCAATAGCGGATATCAGGAGTTTATTGACTACATCGATGAGATTCGAGAGGAAGATATGCTGAGGCCAAACACGGTCGGCATCTGGTCCGGCAAAGATCTTCTCTCACATATCGCCGACTGGGAGCTAATCGGATCCACCATGGTAGCCGACATAGACGCCGGTAAACCAGAAGTCTGGATGCCTGAAGAGTGGGGCGATGACATCGACGGCTACAACCAGTTCCTCGTGTCCAAAAATCAGGACAAAAATCTCGATGAGATAAAAGCATACCTGGCTGAGTCCCATGCGGAACTTATCTTGACATTCACGAATTCGACCTCTGAACGATACGATCTGCTCTCAGGCTTGACCGTGCAACACTATCAGTTGCACTATCCCGATTTCCGAAACTGCAAGCCGTTCAAAGCGCTGAGTGACGAGGAACGCGCGGAGCTCATCGTAGAAATGGAAACAGCGCACCAGGACTTTCTGGCATTAATCGACACTATCCCAGATGAGGCGTTGTTGGCGGAAAACACCATCGGCGTATGGTCTGGCAAAGATTTGATCACGCATCTCGGACACTGGCAACTGGCTGCGGTCGATATGACTGCAAACCTGGAAGCCGGTCAACCTGGCAAGTGGCCCGGCGAAGGCGGCGAGAACATCGACGACTGGAATGAAGAGCATGTGCTGGAAACTCGCAACCTGACACTGGACGAGTCCCGGGATTACCTGGATGCCAACTTCAACACGCTTGTCGAAACGATGCGCAAGTCACCGAAAGCCACCCGTGGAGCAGGAATCGGTGCTACCGGATTCCACTACGGTTTGCACAAAGATGACCTCATGTCTCTGGTAGATCAACCAGACTGAGTATTCTGCTAGGCCGATTCCTGGTATTCAATCGGCATGTCATTTACCGTCATAAGCAGAGGTCGCGATGCATTGTTGATGACATCGGCGTTGACGACGCATTTGCGGACGTTCGGCATCGACGGGATCTCGTACATCACCTCGAGCAGCACCTCCTCGATGGCGGTCCTCAACCCCCTCGCACCGGTCTTTCTGCGTTGTGCCTGCTCGGCGATCGCTTCCAACGAGTCTGGAGTAAAGACCAGAGAAACGTTGTCAAAGGCAAAGATGCGTTCAAACTGTTTGAGAATCGCGTTCCGCGGCTCAACGAGAATCCGCACGAGATCATCGTTTGAGAGCGCTTCCAGTGAAACAGCAACCGGTAAACGACCGACAAATTCAGGGATCAGCCCGTAGTGCAGGAGATCATCGTGGTCGAGCATCGTGAGCAACGAGGTGATCTCTTCCAGAGATGGGCGTTCCGCGCCAAATCCGATAAACCCGTCTTTCCCCAGCCGCTTCTGGATGATTTCTTCCATACCTTCAAATGCGCCACCACAAATGAACAGGATGTTTGAAGTGTCGATCTGGATGTACTCCTGGTGCGGGTGCTTCCGTCCACTCTGCGGAGGCACGTTAGCGACGGTGCCCTCCATTATCTTGAGAAGCGCTTGCTGTACACCTTCACCGGAGACGTCACGGGTAATCGACGGATTTTCCGCTTTACGCGCAATTTTGTCGATCTCGTCGATATAAATAATGCCTTTTTCGGCCCTGGCAACATCTCCCGCATTCTGGATCAGCCGCAAGAGGATGTTTTCGACGTCCTCGCCAACATAGCCAGCTTCGGTAAGAGCGGTAGCATCAGCAATTGAAAACGGGACATCGAGGATTTTTGCCATCGTCTGAGCAAGCATCGTCTTGCCAACTCCGGTTGGACCAACGAGGAGGATGTTCGATTTTTGAATCTCCACATCATCATCTTCTTGCTGGGTTGCCAACCGTTTGTAGTGATTGTAGACGGCGACGGATAGAATCTTTTTGGCTCTGTCCTGACCGATAACATACTGATTGAGCTTGTCGTAGAGTTCCTTCGGCGGCATCATCTGTCCGATGCCATTCTCGGATTTTGTCTGAGGAGTTTCTTCCTCTTCGATTATCTCCCGACAAAGCTGGACGCACTCATCACAGATATAGACGGCACCTGGACCCGCTATAAGCCTGCGGACCTCTTCTTGACCTTTGCCACAAAATGAACACCGGTAGTGGACACGACCGCCTCGGGAACTACTCATCTATCGATACCTCTTCATACCTCACCACGGATCCTGATTATTCGTTCGTTACTTTGCCGTTTGATTCGGCCTCTCGCAATTCGCGAAGTTTGGTGAGCTTCGGTGAATCCAGCACGTGATCAACCAGACCATAAGCGACAGCTTCGTCAGCCGATAAATATCGGTCTCGTTCAGTGTCCGATTTAATCGTGTCGTACGGCTGACCGGTGTGCAACGCCATAATCTCGGTCATCCGGTGTGTCAGTTTCATGGTCTCTTCAGCCAGTATTTCGACGTCTGGAATCGAACCCCGGAAGCCAGTCGAGCCTTGGTGAATGAGAATTCGAGAATTCGGGAGCGCATACCGTTTGCCAGGCGTCCCGGCTGTGAGTAGTACAGCTCCCATGCTGGCGGTGAGGCCGCAAGCGTAGGTGCGGACGTCGGCGTTGATCGACTGCATCGTGTCGTAGATAAATAAGCCGTGGTAAACACTGCCTCCGGGAGAGTCGATATACATCATGATGTCCTGATCAGGGTTATCGTGATCCAGGAAGAGCAGCTGGGCACTGATTAAATTTGCTATCTGGTCGTCTATTGGCGTGCCCAGCATGATGATGCGGTCCCGTAGCAATCGTGAGTATATGTCGTAGGCTCGCTCGCCTCGATTCGTACTCTCGACCACCATTGGAACCAGGTTATGGTGGAATCTTTCGTCAGTCATAACACTCTTCTCTATCTAAATGGCCTTTTTGTGGCTTGTGTGTTGCCTGAAAAAACTTCTGACGAACGGAACTACTCCTCAACGTGAATCGTTAGGATGTGGACTCGACTTCTTCCGACTGATCGGATTCTTCTTCGGCTTTCTCGTCGTTGTCAGCGTCATCGTTTTGGTCGGATTCATCAGTCTCTTCTTCTACAAGTCCGACTTCTTCAGTCAATTCGATTTCGGCATCCTCGTCAGTATCCTCCGCATCGATGTCCGCCGAATCGGATTCCGCCATTTCTACCGATTCTTCGGTCACTGATTCCGGTTGTTCGTCGGATACAGAATCCTCTTCTTCATCGGCGGTTACAGACGATGCTTGCTCGTCTGCGGCAAGCAATTCAGCGCCGGCGCCGCTAATCGCGCCAACACCATCCGTTGCAAGATCAACAAGATAGGCGGTGAGTTTCCGATCGTGAAGTTCGTTCTGAAGCATCCCGGCAAAATATTCCGACTGGTACAACTGCCGGGCCTGAACCGGATCTGGCATATCAACGACGAGAGAACTTATCTCCGCCTCGATATCTTCCGGCGTCACTTCGATGTTCTGCGCTTCAGAGATCTCCTGCAGAATCAGCGTGTTGCGAACTTTCCGTTCGGCATTCTCCGCCGTTTCGGTCCGAAGGTCTTCCAGAGTCTGGTTGCTGCTCCTGAGAAAGTTTTCCAGCTCTATTCCTTGCTGAGCCATCCGAGTTCTCAGTTGGGTGATCTCATCGTCAATTTCCGATTCGATCATCGTTTTCGGCACCTCAACCTCGGAGACCGCGACAATATCCTCGATAATCTGTTCCATGACCTCGTTGCGGGCTTCAAGCGCTTTCGCCCGCAGAACGTCTTTGCGTACTTCATCATAAAACTCGTCGACGGATTCAAATTCCCCGACCCTGGCGATGAACTCCTCATCAATCTCCTGAATATCCCGACGTTTTATCGTTTTGAGGGTGATGTCGTAGCGTAGCGTTTTCCCGCGAAGCTCAGGCCGAATCGTCGTATCATCCTCTTCAAAGGCCAGGGTTACTTCAGATTGAGATCCAACCGGCATCATTTTGATTGCTTCGACCAGCGTCTCGAAGAGATCGCTTTCGCCTAGCACAAACACGGCATCTTCCGCGGGATTCTGAAAGTGTTCTTCACCCTCCCAGACGGTGAGATCAATCGTTACCTGATCTCCGTCGGCCGGGGTGCGTTCCTGATCAGCCTCGATCCATTCGGCAAAATTCTTCTGGATCTGCTCGAGGGCTTCTTCAACTTCACCGTCTTCGAGTTCCACCTCACGTGGTTCAACTCGGACGCTTTCATAGTCACCGAGCGTCACTGTCGGAAAAACCTCAACCAGCACGCGAAATTCGAGTGGTTCGTCGGTGATGATATCGACGACAGGCTCAGCGATTGGTTTCAGCGACTCTTGCTCAAGCGCTTCCTGATAGAGACCATCCATCATTTCGCGATGCGTCTCAGCAACGATCACGTCATGCCCGACCATATTCTCTACGATATGGCGAGGAGCTTTACCTCTCCGGAACCCGGGAATGTTTGCAAGCTTGGCGATACTCCGGAAGGTCTTTTCGTACTCTTTTGAAAACTCTTCAGGGTCTGATGAGATGTCAAGGGTAACCCGGCTTCCGGGCATCCTTTCAACTGCTACTTTCACACCTTAAACCTTCAATAATTTCGATATTTCAATGAACTGTTTCGACCGTCGCGAGTATAGCAAAGACCCCGTCCTCAACTGGCAAAACGAGAAAAACGTATGGATCTTTCAGTCATAATGGCTAACTCTTTTGCGTCGTTCGAGCATGGAACCAAGCACCATGTTTTCACAGATACATCGTTATTGGGTTGAAACCGAACCAATGGATGTACATTGAATTAAAACAAGCTGACTGGTTTGCATGTTCCCGACCTCGACGATGCTGGCGCTGATACACCAGCTACACTCGGAAACCTGAAGTGTAGCCTAGTTGTCCCATCTCCCTCAACAATGGAAAACTGACATTTACCGCTCGGTATAGTTGAAACGATACACTCGTCCGATGTCAGTTTCGAATGCACAAAACCTGCTGTCGGAAGGCACAATATACTGCCCGTCACATCGCAAACTGGATTCTGTAGCGGGCGGTTACCAGGTATCACGAATGGAACAGGCTCACTATCGGTAGCGGGCGGTTACCAGGTATCACGAATGGAACAGGCTCACTAACGGAGATTCTGACAGGCAGAAGGGCTCTTCAATAATTCATGGACTTTGAGTCAGCGAGCGAATCTAGCATTGTAGATCGCCGGTCCACCGAACATTTTCGAAGGCAAGCCGCATTCATGCGACGGGCTATAGTCCGGGATTGCGATCTCGTCCCCTGGGGTTCGAACTACACATTTGCCGTATTGCTTGAGGACCCCGATGAAGAATTTGAGGAGCAGATTTCCATCTACAAACCCGCTGCCGGAGAGATACCTCTCTGGGATTTTCCTGACGATACCCTTTACCGCCGAGAATACTGTGCATTCCTGGTGTCCCGCGCTTTGAACTGGAATTTCATACCGACGACGGTGATTCGCGATGGTCCTCATGGAATCGGTAGCGTCCAGGAATACGTAGAGCCAGTTCAGGATGCACACTACTTCAGTCTTCGTGATACCCATCGTGATGCGCTCATGGAACTCGCGATCTTCGATATCGTCACCAACAATGCGGACAGGAAAGCCGGACATTGTTTGCTGGGAAGCGAAGATGACCGGGTCTGGGGAATAGATCATGGTCTGACATTCAACGTTGAGGCGAAACTTAGAACAGTTATCTGGGATTTTCAACTTGAAAAAGTACCAACGAAACACCGAGATGCGCTTGTTCAGGTTAGCAACGACACAGGTTTAATCGAGTCTCTCCGACCTCACCTGACATCTCATGAGATTCGAGCCTTTCAGCTCCGCTGCCAGCGCCTGGCAAAAGTAGGGGTCTTTCCACCGCTCCAGAGTAGACGCAACATCCCCTGGGGTTGGTAACGATTGTTTCCTGGCATCTGATGAAGATAGCTGAATTGGGTTGAAATACTTGACCGGTGTCTCAATGCTAGCTACTATCGCGCTACGTCGGAGAAAAGCCGATTCATTTTGCTGTATGATCGGCAAAAGTGAGTAAATTGCAGGCTGGCAAAGATCGCCAAAAAACTACCGCAAGTGCAGATTTGGACGATGAAAAGCCACCGGAGCAATGCGACAAAACATCCTGGAAGGTCCAGGATGAAAAAGGAGGGAAAGAGATGCCGAACGTTTCAATAACGGTAAATGGTGTCGTGCGTGAGAGCGATGTGGAACCGCGTCGCTTGCTCGTTCACCACTTACGTGAAGACCTGGGGTTGACCGGCACCCACATCGGTTGTGATACCAGTCAGTGCGGCGCTTGCACCGTGCTAATGAATGGTAAAGCGGTCAAGAGCTGCACCGTTCTTGCAGTTCAGGCTGATGGATCAGATATCACCACCATCGAGGGAATGGCGAAAAACGGTGAGCTGCATCCGATTCAGGAAGGTTTCTGGGAAGAGCATGGCCTGCAGTGCGGCTTCTGCACACCCGGGATGATCATGCTGACAGCTGATTTACTCTCTCGCAACGCCAATCCATCTGAGAAGGAAATCCGTCACGCCCTGGAGGGCAATCTCTGCCGGTGCACCGGTTACCAGCACATCGTCAACTCCATTCAATACGCAGCGGAAAAAATGTCTTCCAGTGCGGGAGCTGATTAGTTCGCTGACTCTTGTTCTAAACAAAACGGTCGATCTCACTATAGTGAGAAACAGGAGGGCAACATGACCGCGAGTAGGACGAGGGATCCCCTCGTCGGCAAACCGCTTAAACGACGCGAAGACCCCAGGCTCATTCAGGGCCAGGCTCAATTCATGGACGACATCAATCTGACTGGAATGGCGTATGCTGCGATTTTGAGAAGTCCGGTTGCGCATGGAACGATCAACAACATCGACACTAGCGCTGCCGCTGAATCGCCGGGAGTGATTGCTGTCTATACCGGTGAAGATCTGGTTGGGGAGATAAATGAACTCCCTTACGCCTGGGTTGCTGCCGGTGTCGAAAACTACGCAAACACACCGCGCGCGCTCGCAGTTGGAGAGGTTCACTGGACCGGAGATGGGCTGGCAGTTGTCATCGCCGAATCGTATCAGCAGGCAATTGACGCTCTCGATCTGATTTCGGTCGACATCACCGAACTTCCGGCTGTTGTCGATGCTGAAAAAACCACCTTCGATGGCGCGCCTCAACTCCACGAAAATGCCGCAAACAACATTGCCTTTCACTGGCAGTGCGGAGATCACGAAGGCGCTGACGCTTGTCTGATGCGGTCTGACATCATCATCCGTCAACGCTTGCGAAATCAACGTCTTGTCGCAAACCCGATCGAAACCCGAGGCGCGATCTGCGACTATAACGCTGGACGTGACGAATACACCTTCTGGCTTTCGTCGCAAGCGCCGCATGTCCATCGATTGGTGATGGCGGCATTCGTACTGGGCGTACCTGAAGAGAAAATTCGAGTGATCGCTCCGGATCTCGGTGGCGGATTTGGCTCGAAGATTTTTATGTATACCGAATACCCGCTTGTTGGTTGGCTCAGCAAACAGCACGGGAGACCGGTCAAGTGGATCGAGAGCAGAAGCGAGGCCCACCTGGCCACGGCACAAGGCAGGGATCATGTCACGGACATTGAAGTTGCCGCTAAACGTGACGGAACCATTGAAGGACTGAAAGTACGCACCTACGCTAATCTCGGGGCGTACCTGTCAACCGCCGCAGGTGGAATTCCGACTACGCTCTACGCGCGTATGCTCTCGGGGGTCTACAACATCCCGCACATTCATGCGGAAGTCATCGGGGTATACACCAACACACCACTTGTCGATGCATACCGTGGGGCGGGACGACCAGAGGCTGCGTATGTTATCGAGCGTGCGGTCGATCTGGTAGCACATGAGCTCAATCTCGATCCGGTCGAAGTGCGGCGTAAAAATTTCATTCAGCCAGAAGAGTTTCCTTTCGACACCGGCATCGGTATGCTCCCGTACGACACCGGCGATTACGATAAGGCACTCAACAAGGCGCTCGAGATACTTGGATATGATGATTTCAAGAGCCAGCAGGCAGCCAGAAGAGCTGAAGGGAAATACCTCGGTGTCGGTTTCTCAACCTATGTAGAAGTCTGCGGGATAGCCCCGACAGAGTGGATTAACAGTCAAGGTTGGGGTGTAGGACTCTGGGAAAGCGCGAACATCAAAGTACATCTCACCGGGAAAGTAGTGGTGACAACCGGCTCAATGCCGCATGGACAAGGTCATGAGACCACCTTCGCACAACTGGTCTCGGACCGGTTGGGCGTTCCATACGATGACGTCCAGATCAAATTTGGAGATACACTCGGAACCCCGTTTGGTTATGGAACCTACGGCAGCCGATCACTTGCGGTTGGCGGAACAGCGATCATGAACGCCGCTGAAAAAGTCCACAACAAAATGAAGAAGGTCGCTGCCCACGTGCTTGAAGTCAGCGAAGAAGAAATCATTCTCGAAGACGGCGTTGCGCATGTGCGCGGTTTCCCGATTCGAACGTTGCAATTTTCTGAGATAGCAGGCGCGGCCGCCGTAGGTGGTGGGAACATCCCCGAAGGAATGGAGCCATTTCTCGACGAGACTGCCTACTACGATCCCGGCAACTGCACCTTCCCGTTCGGCACCCATATCGCTATCGTCGAGATTGACGCGGACACAGGTCAGGTAGACCTTCAGCGTTATGTCTGTGTAGATGACGTCGGCAATGTCGTCAATCCCTTGATCGTCGATGGCCAGTTGCACGGCGGTGTCGTGCAAGGAATCGGGCAAGCACTCTATGAGTCGGCGGTGTTCGACAGCCATGGCCAGCAAATAACCGGAACATTGATGGACTACGCGATGCCGAAAGCATCAATGTTCCCGATGTTCGAGACGGATCGAACGGTCACAACAACACCGGTAAATCCAATAGGAGCAAAAGGGGCAGGAGAGGCCGGAACGATTGCTTCGACACCAGCCGTTGCCAATGCTGTGGTCAATGCGCTAGCCCCGCTTGGAATCAGTCACCTGGATATGCCATTGTCAGCCCCAAGAGTATGGGCGGCGATGCAGAATGCGAATGGAGGAAGCTAGATGTATCCATCTGCTTTTGACTATCACCGGCCTGGATCGGTGGACGAAGTTATTGAGATTCTTCAAGGTGATCCGGAGGCAAAGATTGTCGCCGGCGGTCACTCCCTGCTCCCGGCAATGAAGTTGCGACTGGCAGCTCCCAACGCACTAGTGGACATCAGCCGGGTGGATGGGTTGACCGGCATCTCGGTAAATGGCGGGGCAACGATTGGCGCAATGGAGACCTATGACAATCTGATGAACAATAGCCAGATTGCCTCAAACTACACTGCCTTGCACCAGGCTGTGAGCGTTGTCGGCGATGTGCAGGTTCGCAATCGGGGGACGATCGGCGGCTCTGCTGCCCACGCTGACCCGGCTGCCGACGCGGTTGCCGCTCTTGTGGCGCACAATGCCGAATTTGTCGCAAAAGGACCGAACGGCGAGCGATCAATCGCGGCCGATGATTTCTTTGTCGACATCTTTACGACAGCGCTTGAACCCGATGAAGTGCTCACGACGATTAAACTCGCCTCCCCTGGCGAAGGAGCCAGCTCGGCGTACATGAAATTCGCTCATCCAGCCTCGGGCTATCCTGTATGTGGTGTCGCCGCTGCTATCACTCGCGACGGCAGCGGAAGCGTGACTGGCGCAAGGATTGTCGCGACTGGCTCAGTTCATACACCGACCCGATTGGCTGGAGCTGAGGCAGCTATTACTGGAACTGATGGCGGCGTTGACGCGGTAGCTGCAGCAGCTGCAGCGGCTACTGACGGCATTGACGATTTTGCAGAAGATACCTACGCATCCGCCGAGTACCGAGAACATTTAACGCGTGTCTTTACAAAGCGAGTACTCAACGCTGCTCTTGGAAATGACTAGTTGGAGAACGCATCCGCGCTGGTCACGAGCATTGCAGCAGCAGGCAGGAAACATGGAAACCACATGACGATGTAAATGGTAGCCCTCAGACCGAGACTTCAATAGAGTTGCTGCCTGTGAACGCGACGAGGAAATACCCCGTCGCGTTCGGCTGTCAATGATAGAATCACTCGGTGGAAAGCTGATTTTGTGAGCTGGCGCACGAAGTGAGGGAAACTACCCTGGAGCCAGCCGAGCGACAAGGATCGAACCGTTGGTTCAACAGGTAGACAAAATGACATCCGGCGCAATGCTGGAAACCGTGGACGACGTTCAGGCCGCACTGGCCACTCAACAATATGTGGCGGACCCGAGCCTCGCTACAGCGATTTTTCTGGGCTTGAAGCTTCCAAAACCACTACTGCTGGAAGGTGAAGCAGGAGTCGGTAAAACCGAAGTCGCAAAAGTACTCGCAGCAATTCTCGACACCGATCTCATCCGCCTGCAGTGCTACGAAGGTCTGGATGTGAACCACGCCGTCTACGAGTGGAATTATCCGAGACAAATGCTAGCTATCCGGGCAGCAGAGGCAACGCACGAGAGCCGTGAAGCGGCGATGGCGGAGATCTTCAGTGAGGATTTCCTGATCAAACGGCCACTGCTGATGGCAATCGAGCATCGAGGAAAACCGCCGGTATTGCTCATTGATGAAATTGACCGCGCCGATGAAGAGTTTGAAGCCTTCCTGCTCGAACTTCTCTCGGACTTTCAGGTCTCGGTGCCGGAGCTGGGTACGTTGACCGCCGACCACCCACCCATCGTTATCATTACCTCAAACCGGACCAGGGAACTCCATGATGCGTTGAAACGGCGCTGCCTGTATCACTGGATCGACTACCCGACGATCGACAAAGAATACACGATCGTCCAGACGAAGGTGCCTGGGATCAATGACCGGCTCGCCCTGCAGATCGCCTATTTCATCCGCGACCTTCGGCAGGTTGACCTCTACAAAGTTCCAGGGGTTGCTGAATCACTGGACTGGGCTGCCGCGCTCATGGCCCTCAACCAGCAAGAACTCTCTGCTGAATTTGCGTCAAACACCATTGGAGCAATTCTCAAACACCAGGAAGACGTAACGGCGATTCGGCGCGGCAAACTGGATGAACTGGTCGCGGGAGCTACGGCGGCTGCCAGTGACTAGTGCCCCCCGGATCAGTTTTGAAAAGCCGAGTGACTATGGCAACCGGCTGCTGAATCGGTCCCTGCGATTTGGACGTGTGCTGCGCGCCAACGGCGTCATGGTCACACCGGCTCAGGTCATGACCTTTGTAGACTCCGTTGACTATATCGGCCTGCAAAACAGGGTGCGTTTCAAAGAAGCTGCCGAAACCTGCCTCGTCACCCGTAAAGAGGACATGGAAGTATTTGACGCGGTATTTGACCGCTACTGGTTGCCGCGCCGATCGAGCGAACAACAATCAGACGAATTCTCAGACTTCACTGAGATCTCCGCTGAGGAAGCCGAGATGCTGATGGACGGCGACGAAATGCCGGGCGACGCCGAAGGACTCTCCTCTGAACAGGTCGAGGGCATGGTCGGTGAAGATGGAGATGAAGGTGAACCTGGCGAAGGTGATGAAGGCGCGGAGTCTGTGCTCACCTATAGCGCCTCTGAGGCGCTGCGCGAGAAAGATTTTTCCGAGTTCACCGAAGAAGAGCTTGCCCTGGCACGTGAGATGATGAAACACCTTGAATGGGACATCGGCATGCGCCGTTCCAGGAGGAAGGTGCCTTCGTCGAAAGGCCGTTTCATTGACTACCGGAAGACTATGCGGAAATCGCTCCAGACTTCCGGGGTTCCGCTCAAGATTGCCGAACGGAAAATCAAGGACAAACCCCGTGCTCTGGTGGTCATCTGCGATATTTCCGGATCGATGGACCGCTACTCACGCCTTCTGCTGCACTTTATCCATACCATAGAGAACGATATGGCAAAGGTGGAAGCGTTCGTGTTTGGCACCCGGTTAACCCGTGTCACCCGTCTGATCAAAAACAGACCAATAGACGAAGCAATCACCAGAGTATCCAGTGAGGTTCAGGACTGGGCAGGTGGCACCCGAATCGGCGAATCGCTGCAAACTTTCAATCAGGAATGGGCTCGCCGGGTATTGAGAAATGGCGCGGTGCTACTGATCATCTCGGATGGCTGGGACCGGGGGGACCCGGACCTCCTGGCGACTGAGATGTCCCGAATGCAACGATCATCCTACCGATTGATCTGGCTCAATCCGCTGCTTGGCTCCCCACGCTATCAGCCGCTGACTCGCGGTATGCAGGCTGCGTTGCCGTACATCGACGATTTCTTGCCGGTTCACAACATGGAGAGCCTGGAATTGCTCGCCGAACACCTGTCAAATCTCAGCGATACTCGCCCCGTTCGACGGCAGATGCCGCTCGAGTTCGAGGCTGTCGCCGACTAATCAACAGAAAGGATCTCCGAACGATGAGAGATCTTCTCGACCAGATCGACGCCTGGCACGCCGCTGGGGAACGTATCGCGATTGCTACAGTTGTAACTGCTTCCGGCTCTACCCCTCGTCCGGTCGGCGCGAAAATGATCGTTTCCGGCACCGGGAAGATGCACGGTTCCGTCAGCGGAGGTTGTGTTGAAGGGGCAGTGATCGAACAGGCTCTAGCAGTACTGGAAACGAACACGCCAGAATTAGTGTACTTCGGTATTTCAGATGAGATGGCCTGGGACGTCGGACTCTCCTGTGGCGGACAGATCGAAGTATTCATCGAACCACTCGAGTTCGTGGCCGCCGCTTAGTCAATGAACCTGGCGACGTATCAAGCCATCAAGCAGGCCATTCAGGAGGAAACTCCTGCTGCTTCCGCTACGGTGCTAACCGGATCACACGCAGGCCAGGTGATGTTAATCAGCCACCCTGATGTTGTAACAGGTTCGCTTGGCAATGAAGCGTTAACCCAGAGTGTTCTCAGCAGTCTTAAAACCAGGCTAAACGAGGGTGGCGCCCTCGAAGAGGAAATTCTTGGTGAGCGTGTCTTCTTTGAAGCCTATTTGCCTCCTCCGCATCTGGTGATTATCGGCGCGGTCCACATCGCCATTCCGTTGATCGAGTTCGCTCATATCCTGGGATTTCGTACCTCAGTGATTGACGCTCGGGGTGTATTCGCAACCGAAGAACGATTTCCCGAGGTCGGTCAGCTCATCGAAGCATGGCCGGATGAGGGTTTGGCAACTATTCACCTGCATCCGGGCGTGTCGGCAGTCGTTCTCGCCCACGATGAAAAGTTCGAAGATCCTGCACTCGAGGTGTTGCTCCGCAGCGATGTCGGCTATATTGGAGCCGTTGGAAGCAAAGACACCAGTGCGAACCGGCTGGTGCGTTTGAAATCGTACGGGTTTTCCGAATCGGATCTGCAACGTATCCATGGACCGATCGGATTGGACCTGGGTGGTCGGTCTCCGGCTGAAATCGCGCTGGCAATCATGTCTGAAATAATCGCAGTCCGCAACGGGAAAGACCCTCGCGCGGCGCTTGCTGCAGCCAAGAGCGGATGAGCCAGCAGCCCGAGATAGCGGCGATCATCCTCGCCGCCGGTCAGTCGACGCGTCTTGGTAGACCCAAACAACTGCTCCCGGTCGATGGTCAACCGCTGCTCACTCGAACGCTGCAAATGGTGCGGCAAACACAGTTGCAACCAATCGTGCTCGTGCTCGGGGCACACCAGAACGAAATAGTAGAACAGGTCGACACCGACGGTGTAAAGGTTGTGATCAATGATGATTTCGCAAGCGGCCAGGCAAGCTCACTCTTGAAGGGAGTGAACGCATTGCCACCCGAAGCTGAAGGCTGCGTGATTTTCCTCGGAGATCAACCGATGGTTTCTAACGCGTTGATTGAAGAGATGGTTTCGACTTTCGACCCGATGCGTCACGTCGCCGTACAACCCGAATATTCCGATGGTCGAGGTAACCCCGTTCTTCTTTCCAGAACGCTGTTCCCAAAAATTCAACAACTGACCGGTGACATCGGAGCCCGGAATATTCTGCGCAAATATGAAGACGAGATCAGTGTTGTAAACGCGCGCTATCGCATGACTCCTGTTGACGTGGACACCGAAGGCGATTACCAGACGTTCATGGAAAATTGGTCTGCACTTGGTGGACCTGAGATACCGGAATTCTGTCAACGATGTGGAAGCCAGATCGGATTCTCCCCCGTTCACGATCGTCTCCGGCCGGTATGTCCGAACTGCAATTTCACTTATTTCTTCGATCCCAAACTTGCCGTTGCAGTGCTGATAGATATCAACGGGAAACTGGTCATGCAGCAGCGTGCCATCGATCCAGGTCGAGGATTGTGGACGTTCCCATCCGGGTTCGTGGACCGTGGAGAAGTGGTTTCCGAGGCAGCAATGCGTGAGGTTAACGAGGAAACCGGACTGGTGATCAAACAGCCCAGGTTGCTTGATGTTTACTCTGATCATGATCAAACCGTCGTTCTGGCTGTGTTTATGGCAAATGCTGACGGCCAACAACCTCGCATCGGAGAGGAATCGACGGATGTTCGACTCTTTGATCCGCGCCAGCTACCGGAACTCGCCTTTCCACGAGACGCTCAGATCGTTGCAGATTGGTTGAAGATCAGGGACTAAAATCGTGGGATACTTGAGCCAGTGTTGTGGATTAATCCGGTGGAGGCTATCGGCATCCAGGCAAAGAGTCAACCAGTGAAGCGATTGTTGTTCGGACATTGGGACTTCTGAACGCTCAGTTTTCCGGGGGAGGGAAGATGAAAGATCGTTACCAACATCAGTCTGGAACCAGCTACGTCGGCAAGCCTGTTCGACGGGTAAACGATCACAAATTTATCACCGGACACGGTCAATTCGTCGATGACATCCAGATACCCGGCACGCTGCATGTCGCCTTCTTCCGGTCATATGTTTCACATGCCAATATCATCTCAATTGATACTTCCGCTGCCAGCGACCTACCCGGAGTTTTCGCGGTTGTAACCGGTGCTGAATCAGATTCCTGGTTGAAACCGGATGGTCCGCACGAGCCATTGCTTCCCGGGCTGACGCTGGAACACCAGGCGCTGGTGTCTGATCGAGTGCGATTTGTCGGCGATCCGATTGCAGCCGTGTTCGCGGAATCAGATGCTATTGCTCATGATGCGCTTGATCTGATTGAGGTGGAATTTGAAGAACTTCCCGGAGTATCTCGTCAAGATGCCGCACTCGGGGAATCTGCGCCAATACTGTTTGACGGCTGGCCGTCGAACAAAGCCTGGCACTGGAGTGTTGAATCCGGCGACATCGAGAGCGCATTCCACGACGCGGCACACACCATAGCGATTGACACAACTTACCAACGTGTGACATCCGTGTTCATGGAGCCGAGGTCAGCGCTTGCTGACTACGACCGGTATCGCGATGAACTCACGGTCTGGACATCAACTCAGGTGCCACACCGGGTACGCACCCAGATCGCCGACCACACCGGCATCCCCGAGCACAAAATTCGGAGTATCGCTCCTGACGTCGGCGGTGGCTTCGGCTCCAAAGGCGGCCTCCACATGGAGTACATCTTTGTCGCTGCCGCAGCTCACATCTATCAACGTCCTGTCAAATGGGTTGCAACTCGTAGCGAACACTTCCTGGCCAGCTACCAGGGTCGTGACCAGATTCAGCATCTGAAAGCGGCCGTAAGCACAGAAGGCAGAATTCTCGGACTGCATGCGACCATTCTCTCGAACTGTGGAGCTTACGGGGCAGCTGCCGTAGCCACCAGAAGCGGTCTGATGTCATCCGGGCCCTATCGGATAGAGAATCTGAAAACTGAAGTCATCGGCGTGATGACCAATACCGCTCCGACACACTCCTACCGTGGAGCAGGCAGACCTGAAGCAGCGTACATGCTCGAACGGTTGATCGACTGCATTGCTGATGAGCTTGACCTGGATCCGGTCGACGTTCGGCGCCGGAACTTCATACCCGCCGACGCATTTCCGTACCCTAGCGCAACCGGGGTCCTCTATGACAGCGGCAACTACGACGGTGCACTGGACAAAGTGCTGGCAATGGCTGGCTGGGATGAAATGCAGGCAGATATCCAGCAAGCACGGTCCGCAGGTCGCATTACCGGTGCTGGTCTCGGTGTCTATTGCGAGTTTGCCGGTCCCGGCTGGGACAATGCCGAGGTCCGTGTTTCACCGAGCGGAACCGTCACTGTCATGACTGGGATATCACCGCACGGACAGGGGAATGAAACGAGTATCGCGCAGATAGTCGCGGATGAACTCAGCATCTCCATGGATTCAGTTACTGTGAAAGTCAACGACACGGCGATTGTGCCGCAGGGAGTTGGCACGTTTGGTTCAAGAGGAACTGCCATCGGAGGCGGCGCGGCGCTACTTGCCGCCCGTGAAGTGGGACAGAAAGTCTGCGCTATTGGCGCGGCCATGCTTGAGGTGGCAAACGATGATGTCGAGTTAACTGACAACCAGGTCCAGGTGATTGGCGCGCCAGACAGAGCGGTACGTTTTGATCGCATCGCCCGTGCCGCACATTCAATGGGTCCCGTTCCAGGCGGACTGACTCACGGTCTGGATGCTCAGATATTCTTCAGCCCAGACGGTCGCCAGTTTCCATTCGGCGTCCACCTGGCACAGGTAGAGATCGACCCGGAAACAGGTGAAGTCTCCATCATACGTTATGTTGCCGTTGATGATTGCGGCACGATCATCAACCCGCTCCTTGTAGACGGCCAGAAACATGGCGGACTCGCACAGGGATTTGGTCAGGCACTCTGGGAAGAGATAATTTATGACAGTGAAGGTCAACTGATCACCGGAACACTGATGGACTACGCAACGCCGAAAGCCGCAATGCTGCCGGTATTTGAACTCGATTCGCAGGTGACGCCAAGCCCGTTCACTCCACACGGAGCCAAAGGCGTTGGCGAGGCGGGAACCACCGGCGCCCCGCCGGCCATCGTCAATGCCGTCATTGATGCCCTCAGACCGTTTGGCGTGACAGCCATAGATATGCCTCTTTCAGCAGAGAAGATCTGGCAGTTGATCAGAAACAACGGCTAGAGCGAAACTCGTGTACACAGCAAACAGGGAGAACAGTGGACAAAATAAAATGGATTACATTTGATGCATACGGGACGCTGGTTGATTTCGATCTGCGTCCAGTTATCACCGCTACCCTGGGTGACCGGCTGGATGGCATCGACAGATTTTTGTTTCTGAATGCCTGTTCAATCGACCGGTATCTCGAGGTGCAGGGAGCATATAAGCCATACCGCGATGTGTTGCGAGATAGCCTCAGGAAGACCATGACTGCATTCGGAATCGAATACAGGGATCAGGATGGTGAAGCGCTGATAGACGCCGTTCCAACATTTGGACCATACCCGGATGTCCCGGCCGTCCTCGAACAATTACGTGAAACCCACAAAATCGTGATCATCTCCAACACTGAAGATGATCTCATCAACTCAAATGTTGAAAACATCGGTGTGCCATTTGATCGGGTGATCACCGCGCAACAAGCGAAAGGCTACAAACCTGATCTGGACGTATTCCGGTACGTCCTGGCGGAACTTGGATGCCAGGACAATGAAATCCTCCATGTCGCTCAGGGATTCGAATACGACATCATTCCAACTTTCAAGCTTGGTTGGAAGCACGTGTGGATCAATCGATCTGGCAGACCAGGGGATGAGGCATACGGTCCGTACTACGAGATGCCCGATCTCACCGGTCTGCCTGCGCTACTGAGTAACTAGCGACGTAGTTGGCGACTGAGTCGCCCCGCAAGCTGTAGCCTGAATCTCAGTCGTCGTCGACGGTGTCGGTTACATCAATGGTCTGATGGATTTGATCCTGCAGGGATTTAACCTGCTGGCTGACGTAGACGAGATAGCCCGCTATTCCAAGCCAGCTAATCGCGAAGGCCGCAAAGAGATACCCGAGGTTGTCGTCCACTAGTCCTCCACCACTTGAGAAGAATCGCTGACAATCTGCGGTCGGTCCTGCCAGTCAACATTGCCGGTGTTTGTTCCCAGAAGACGATCGAGTTCCCTCTCCGCCAGCACGTCCCTGCACCGTTCGATGCGTACCCGAACAAACATCAGGTAGGTATAAAGCAAGGTCATTCCCAGAAGCATAGTCAGCATTGAATAGAGCATGCTATCCGGCAGGTTAGGTCCACCGGTATTGACAACAATCGGTTCGGGGTGAATGGTCCGCCACCACTCGACAGACTGGTGAATGATTGGGATGTCGATCGCACCGATGATTCCGAGCACCGCCGCGTAGCGGGCAGCACGTTCAGGATCGCCGGCAAACGATCTCACCAGAAAATACCCGAGATAGATAAACCAGAGAACCAGGGTGGTTGTCAGGCGTGCCTCCCACTGCCACCAGGTCCCCCAGATGGGTCGGCCCCAGATGGAGCCGGTAAGAAGCACCAGCGAAGTGAACAGGAACCCCAGTTCCGCCGATGATCGTGCCAGCCGGTCCCATTTGAAGTCACGCTTCCAGAGGAACCCTATCGATCCAATTAAAATAACCACGTAGGCGAGATAGGCTAGCCAGGCCATCGGCACATGAATGTAGAAGATGCGTTGCGCTTCACCCTGGACACTGTCAGTCGGAGCATAAACAAATGCGAGGTAGAGGGCGATGATCACCACAATGACAGCTGCCAGGCCAATTAAATTGATGCGCCTGCCCTGGCCAACAAAGAAATGAGTCATGGTAGATGCCTCTGGCAGATCATATTCTTCAATTTCTGATCTCTAATCCTCAACGATGTAACCAAACCCGACATAGGACAATGCGATAAAAATCACATCAAAGCCGACGAGCAAATTAAACCACTTCCAGACATCGCCAAAATCGCCATCGAAAACGGCAGCTGTTGCCCGGACCGAGCCGATTAGAATCGGCACCAGGATAGGAAACAGCAGCAGCGGAAGTAAAACCTCCCGCGCTTTCCCGGCGGACGCAACAGCAGAAAACAACGTCCCAAGGCTGGCAATACCGGCTGTTCCAACCACAAACACTGCGATCGCTGCCGGATGAAAGGCTGGGAGGTCATAGAGAACGGCAAACACCGGAATCGACACTGCTTCGATAAAAAGTATTGAAACTAGCGAGCTTAAAAATTTTCCTAAAAAGAGAACTCCGCCGTCGACAGGCAATACCAGCAGTCCGTCATATGTTCCGCGATCTCGTTCCGACGCTATCGATCGACCGAGTCCGAGAACAGCCGAAAACAAAAAAGCGATCCATAGCGCTCCGGCAGCCAGTGTCGAGTCGGAAGTTTGAGAGAGGTCAAAGGCGAAGTTTAGCGTGACGATCGTCACCAGAGTAAACGCAAGCATCGCTCCGATGAACTGACGCGAGCGAAATTCGACCAGAAGGTCTTTCCAGATAAGCGACCTTGCCTGCTTGATCATTCGGCTACCCTGGATCCGGACGTGTTTCCGATGGCAAGCTCGATTTCCCCAATATCAACAGCATCACCGGCAACATCCAGAGAAACAGATCCACTTCTCAATACAAAGATGCGGGTGGCATTCGCAAGAGCAAACTCCAATGCGTGTGTTGAAAACAGCACAGTACCGCGGTTATCGATCTGATTGCGAATCAGGGAACTGAGAATAGTTCGTCCGGGTGAATCCAGGCCGGTATCCGGTTCATCGTAGATCAGCACCGATGGTTGATGCAGGACCGAGCGAGCAAGATCCAATCGTTGCAATAGCCCCCGGGACAACGTCTCAGCACGGGTGTTCCGGCGGTCAGTTAAGCCAACATCACCGAGTATTTTTTCAATTCGCGTACGTTGATCTTTAATCTTGAACATCGAAGCGTAAAACTTGAGATTTTCCTGGACAGTCAACTCTGGATACAAGAACGGTTGATGTCCGATAACACCAAGTCGAGTCCTGATCTCGGAACGTGCAGTCCATGCGTTCGTTTGGAATGCCTGATAACTACCTCGGCTAGGACGACTTAGAGTAGCCAGAATGCGCAATAGCGTCGATTTCCCTGCGCCATTTGCGCCGAGCACGGCAATTGATTCTGCGGGATGCGCCTGTAAATCAACTTGCCTCAGCGCTACCTGGCTTCCGAAATGCTTTGAGATGCGCTGAGCGTCAATGAATAAATTTCTGCCGCTCACGTTTGTTGCTCAGAGCGGCAACTGGCAGTAGCGGTTTCCGTATTGTTGGTATCAGAATTCGAGTCGGAGTCAATTTCTTCGATCAACCCGGGCGGTAATTGCGGTAGTTTCAACGTTTCAATGACGACTTTGTCTTTTTGTGCCCGGACGATTGGTTCCAGGACAAATCCAAAGACAATCAGAACGAGGAAGATGAGCAGTAGCAAGGTCAACCACACTTGAATTATCCTGCCTTTGTGCCGGTATCTGGATCCAGCACTTCGCGGGCTATTGATTCAAGCTCGTCGTCCGATTGATACTCAGCTTGAGCGGGTCTGCCACCGGTATGTTCCCGGATATAGAGGACAACGACGAGCCCCGCTATTGCCAGCACCAAAACCGGTAGCCACCAGAGGGTCAGATTGAATCCCTGTTTTGGTGGTTCGACCAGCACCGTTTCCCCGTACCGGGCAACAAAAAAGTCCAGGATTTCGTCTTCTGATTCACCAGCCTGGACCTTGTTTTCGATAGTCTCCCGCATCTGCCTTGCCAGCCCTGCCTGACTGTCGGCGACCGTTTGGCCGGCGCAAACCGGGCAATACAACTTCCTTGCAATCCGCAGTGTTTCTTCACTGTAGACGTCGTCGGCTGCGAGCAAACTGGCAACGGAGGCTACCATCAGCACGAGTGTTGTTAACAAAACGAGACTAACCCGCAGTTTCACCTACAGCCCCACTCTCAACAGCGGATCGCACCGAAACTGGTCTCGGCTTGGGACTAGGAAAGAAGAGAACGAACATCCCGAAGAGATAGATGGCTCCTCCCGCCCACAGCCAGGGAATAAGTGGATTTATGAAGATGCGAATATTGGCGGCGCCGGTCTCCTCCGACCATTCCTGAAGCATCACGTAGACATCGTCGAATCCGGACGTCATTGTGCCAACTCGTGTTGTCGGCTGATCTTCGAACCCGCGGTAGAAAAACCGTTTGGCCTCAATCGTTCCTTCCTTTGAACCGCCGTTGTAAACATCAATCGTCGCCGTTATCGCACGGTTGTCACTGTTGAGTTGCTCATCCAGATCCCGGTAGACGAAGGTATATTCCGCTACCTGTACCTGTTCGCCTTCCTCGATAATCACCTGACGTTCGCTCTGAAAGGTCCAGGAAGCGATGATTCCGATGGCGATAACAGCAACACCCAGGTGGACGATGTAGCCACCATACCGGCGTGGGTTCCTTCGGGCTAACCGATAAATCGCAATCGGGATATGGTCGCCTGCGTTTTTCTGACGCAAGCGCGCTCCGCGAGCATACTCGACCACGACCGCACCCATGGCGAACACAGCCGCGCCAATGCCGATCACCGGCAGAGGCTGACCGAAGAGAAATAACAGAACACAAATCACGCCGACACTGATGATCAGTGGTCCGGTGATCGACCGGATCAATACATCGACAGCGGTTTTTCTCCAGGCGAGGAGTGGTCCGATTCCCATCAGCACGAGCAGTACCAGCAACATTGGTCCATTGACCTGGTTGTAGAAAGGTATGCCGACTGTTATAGCCGTCCCTTGAACTGCTTCGGTCACGAGCGGGTAGATCGTACCCCAGAGCGTCGCGAAGGCGATGCCGACGAACAGGAGATTGTTCAGGAGAAAGCCTGCTTCTCGGGAAACGACTGAATCAAACGACCCTTCCGCGCGCATCAGCGGCAAACGGTAAATCAGTAGCGCGACGGATCCGACCAAACTGACAAGGAGAAATCCAAGAAAATACGGTCCAACATCTGAGAGAGCGAATGCATGGACTGATGAAATCAACCCGCTACGAACGATAAATGTGCCGAGGATAGATAGTAAAAACGAGGCGATGATCAAGCCTGCATTCCAGACTTTGAGCATTCCCCGACGTTCCTGAACCATGATCGAGTGAATGAAAGCTGTAATAGTCAGCCAGGGAAGGAGTGAAACATTCTCAACCGGGTCCCAGGCCCAGTAGCCGCCCCAGCCCAGAACGTGATATGCCCACCAACCTCCGAGAAATATACCCACGCTCAGTATCGCCCAGGACACCAGCGCCCAGTTGCGGACGAACTGTATCCACTCACGTCCCATCCGGCCGGTCACCAGTGCGGCAATGACAATTGAGAATGGCACCGACAAACTCGCCAGTCCCGCCAGCAGGAGAGGAGGATGAATCAGCATACCCGGATCCCGGAGCAGCGGGTTCAACCCACGCCCTTCTTCCGGAGCAATGTGATTTACCGCAAACGGCGTTTTCACAAACACCAGTATCCAGAGCAATATGGCGAGAATGGCGAGGAGTGTGGCAGAGGCGTAGGGAACCAGTCGGGGAAATGATGAACGATTTCGAACGAAAGCTATCGAACCGAGAATGCCAGCCAGCAGTGTCCAGTACAACAGACTTCCAGCCTGACCGCCGTAGAATGCCGTGACGACGTATCGGAAGGGCATATGAGTACTCGAACGCCCGGATACATAGGCGAGGCTAAAGTCGTGAACCACAAACGCTGTCAACAGCAGCGCCGCAGCCACGGCAACCAGGAGTGTCACGCCGACGACAGCCCGCACACCGGCCAATGACAACTCGGGAATCCCGCGCCATTCACCGAAGATGTTGAACCCGATGCCAAGAACTGAAAGAGCGAGGGCGAGAGTTAGAATTCCCTGGCCAAGTTGGGCCATGTGTTCACCGCCCTGTTGCTAACTAGAAACCCCTTCTTCGGCTTCAAACCGTGAAGGACATTTCGTCAGAAGTTCACTGGCTTTGAACGTGCCATCTGCCTGCATTGTGCCCGTGGCGATTACCTCGGCTTGATCGGAGAATATATCCGGGACCGCGCCGCTGTAGACAACTGGAATCGCTGAAACACCATCCGTCATCTCAAACTTGAGGCTCTCGCCGAGGTCGCCACGAACGATCGAACCTGTCACGACATTGCCACCAACTTTGATTTGATCCCCTTGTAAGTCGCTGGCCGTCGAGCTTATCTCGCTCACTGTCAGGTAATACGCGCCGGATCCCTCCATGGCATTGAAGATCAGAAATCCGACGGCAAACGCGATGATGATAGCCGCAGCGATAATTTTGTAATTTAGCCACGGACTAGATCGCTTCTTTTCAATCGGTCCGGTAGCGAGGGTCTCTGCGCTCATCAAGTTCTCCTCAAATCGGAAACGTGAATGCTGTCACGATCCGTATGTATTATAGCCGGTTTCCGACTTTGCCGGATGGATGTTCGATCACCAGGTTCCGTCGCGCTACTCTGGCCAGACTGCAGAAAGCAGAATACCTATGGTGAAGGAGAATAACCCCAGGGCAACGATAATCTCAGCTTTTGTTCTTGGACGATCTTTACTTCGAAAACCTACGGCCCAGAAGGCGATGACGGCAGCAAGCACTTTCAGAGCAAGCAAACCAGCGTAGAGCAGCCCACCTTTGCCAGACGATAGTCCGTCAAACATGAGAACAACACCAGTAACAATGAGCACTACCGTCGCGAGTTTTGCCCACTCCGCGAATTGCTGCCCGGCTTCCTTTGTAACAGCTGGATTTCCTAGTGGACGAATGACGATGAGGAAAAATATCCCACCACCGAGCCAGATTAACGCGGCCAGGGCATGAAAGAGTTGCAATCCAACAAGAATAACCTCAGCAATGTCCACCGGAGGCTACCCGCTGAGACCAGGTAACTGATCAACTATTCGCTGGCCGTAGATTGAAAAACGGAACACCTGGCCGGTCAGAAAAATGACACCAACCAGGATCATCGCAGAACCGCTAAACAAGACGACCGTTCGCATGTGGCGGGTAAGAAATCGCAGTAATCGATCATAGTGACCGATACCGAATCCAGCGGCCACAAACGGCAACCCTAGCCCGAGCGAATACGCGGTAAGGAGCAGTGTGCCCTCCCTTACCCCCTCTACGGTGCTGGTATAAGCGAGGATGCCTGCCAGAATCGGTCCAAAACATGGCGTCCAGCCGAGCCCAAAAGCCATCCCCACCAGCAACGTTTCGGAGAGCGTGAATTGTCGGGGGGCGAAGTGAAATCGACGTTCGGACATCAACCATGGAATCCGGAATCCCCAAAGCAGGATCAAACCCATGATAATCATGACCAGCCCGGCTATACGGGTGAGAGTTTGCCGGTAATCGGCCAGGACAAGATCACCAAATGCCGAAGCCGAGGCTCCGAGCGTCACGAAAACAAGTGTAAATCCGGCAACAAATGCCAGACTGGTGAACAAAAGCCTGTTTCTGTCAGTTGCCACACCTGAATTTAAAACTGCGTTTCCGGAAATGAGCGCCAGATACCCGGGAATCAAAGGCGCGACACAGGGAGAGAGGAATGAAACAAGACCAGCCGCGAATGCGGCGACAATTCCTATCGTGCCCGCCTCATTCAAGGAGCCAGGTCCACGAACTCGTGGATGTCTGAAACACTCTTGAACTCACCACGGAACAGTGCAATGAGATCACCATCCTTGCTTATCAAGAAGGATTCTGGAATGCCATGCACGCCATATTCGACGCCAACTGGACCCAGTTCGGACGTTGTTTCATCCAGCACAGGGTAAGGCACACCGAGTTCTTCAATAAACGCTCGAGCGTCGTCTGGATCATCCTGCGTATTGATGCCGATCAGCGTGACATCTTCGTCGAATTCCTCGCTGGCTTGGTTGAGCAGGGGCATTTCATTCCGACACGGGGCACACCAGGCTGCCCAGAAATTAATAATAACCGTTTGTCCTTTCAGGTCGGAAAGCGCGATGGTTTCAGTTCCATCGAGAGTTTTCATGGCAAACGGGGAGGCTGGTTCGGGATTGTCGTAAACGATAGCACTGCCGACCAGTGAGGCAGTATCTTGCCGGGCTGACTCAGGCGCAAACAGCGACCAGGCAAGCAAAGCAGCAAATGCCAACACAACTACTGCGGCGACAGACGGAATCAGTCTGCTACGGATGAAGCTGGATTGAGCTGGTTCCTGGTCACTGTTCTGAACCTCAGAGAGATTCAGCTCTGAATTCGCGGCGGGTTGCTCACTCATGACTGTCACCTCAACAACTGGAGTTTCACGAGGCGGCCCGAATCGATTGACTGGTGGGGGAAGAGGGACTCGAACCCTCACACCTTGCGGTACATGCTCCTAAGGCATGCGCGTCTGCCAATTCCGCCATCCCCCCGCGACCGAACATCCGGAAGTATAGCAGCGAGCTTTTGCGAAATACTTCGCGTAATCCAAAGGTAATTCGAACGCAATACAACACATATATCAACAAACGGGGCGGATCACCGCCCCGTCAAAAGAAAATCAACTTGGTTGGATCAGGTTACTGCTTAGAACGCTCCGCAACCGCATCCCTGCGCCGTACCCTGGTTCGCGCCAGCGTCAAAGGAATGCCCGCAGGCGCAGGAGGCGACGGCGTTTGGGTTGTTGACGGTAAACCCGCCACCCATCAAGCTATTGACATAGTCAATCTCAGCGCCGCCAACGTACATCGCTGAAAACTCGTCTACGAGCAAGCGCACACCGTTCAAATCTATAACCGTGTCACCGTCTTCGACAACATCCTCGATCGACATGCCGTATTGCAATCCGGAACAACCGCCCGGAGCGACAAAAACGCGTAGAGCGTGATCTGGAGTGCCCTGTTCGTCAAGAAACACTTTGAGTTGATCGACTGCATCATCGGTAATCGAAATCATCGTACTCATCAATCTGTACCTTTCCTGCCAGCTGAACCGTTCAAGGCGGTCCGGACATGCAAAGATTTTCTCACATCATATTACAATAGCAATCATAACGCAGGCTCCACCATAGTGAAACCCATCATACAACGTCATTATTCCAGAATCTCTCGAAGCAGCTCCAGTTGCGCAACGAGTTTGCCAGCATCTTTTCTGTATTCCAGTGTGATTGCCTCCGGTTTTGCTCGACTAAGGAGATAAAGTAGCAACTCAATATCTCGGGGAGTGATTTCTGCGTGCGAATCGTCTAGCCTACCGGGGGAACGTCTATCAGGACGTGGGCTGCTCACATGCACTTCCACAACCCGTTCAAGCGGCAACTGATCCAGGTAGGTTTCGGGTCTTAAGTTCAACCAGCTTGCGCTGACTTGCAGGTGTCCCATGTCTAGCAACAACCCGCAATCTACGTTATCTAGAATAGAGCTGATAAATTCAGGTTCGCAGATATGTTCGTAGGCGCCTTCGGGACAGTAGTCCAGATTTTCTACCAGCAACGGAACCGGACAGGCTGCTTTGGCCAGCTTGAGATTCGCAGTAAACCGTTCGACCAAGCATTCCTGGGTTAGCGGTGTTCCAACAGGGTGCATGTGATCGTCAAAGTAGACACGCTCAGTTGCAAACCCAAGGTGCAGGCTAAACCAGGCGCTTTGGGTTCTATGAAGTGCCGCTTGTAACCGGCAACCCCATTGCGAATCAATTGCCGTGACTGAAGCGAGCGTCCAGTCGAGATCAAGGTTGTGCAGGAACAGCTCAGTCGAGGAGTCTGGGATGGAAGTGTCAGCATCCAGCCAGCCAGGAACTTCATAAAAGTCAATCAATTTGAGCACGTCCTGATTTACTGAACTGACTGGCGTAAGCGTCGTGCCAAGCTTCAAGATTAATGTTACTTCGGCTAGATCTGTTGAAGCATGTCGCGGACTTTTGTCCCGAATTCAGCCGTCGACAGTGTCGGACCCTCGCTGGCTATGTCTGCCGTCCGCCCTCCTTCAGCGAGTACCCGATCGACCGCTGTCTCGATCGCTTGCGCTTCTTGTTCAAGTCCAAACGAGATCCTCAGCATCATAGCCGCTGAAAGTATCGCTCCTGAAGGATTCGCTTTGCCAAGTCCGGCGATGTCAGGCGCTGAACCATGTATTGGCTCGTAGAGACCGAACTGTCGTGCTGAAGAACCGGTGCTGTTTTCCTGACGCAAACCGAGGCTTGCCGACGGGAGCATCCCGATTGATCCCGCCAGCACCGACGCTTCATCGCTGAGAATATCGCCGAACATGTTCTCCATGACCATGACGTCGAAGCTGCCTGGCCGGGTCAGCAAGTGCATTGCACAGGCATCTACAAGCACATGCTCCATTTCGATATCCGGGTGTTTCTCAGCGACCTCGGTCGCTACCTCCCGCCAGAGCCGGGAGGTTGAAAGCACATTTGCTTTATCGACACTAGTGACTTTTCCGCGCCGGTTGCCAGCCAACTGGAAGCCAAGTTCGACGAGTCTTTCGATCTCATCTTCTCGATAGGGCATGGTATCGATTGCTCGTCGACCTTCAGAGGTAGTCCATTGTTTTGATGGTTTTCCGAAATAGACCCCACCGGTGAGTTCCCGGACGATAATCAAATCGACCCCGGCGGTTAGTTCAGGCTTCACCGGAGAAGCATCGACCAGCGAATTAAACACTTTTACAGGGCGCAGATTTGCGAACAATCCGAGCACCTGACGCATATGGAGCAGTCCGGCTTCCGGGCGAATTTCCGGTGAAACACCTTCCCATTTCGGTCCGCCGACCGCGCCGAGTAGAACGGCATCTGATTGCGCTGCCAGCTCGAGATCTTCCGGGCGGACAGGGATTCCATGTGCGTCAATCGCCGCGCCACCGATGTTTCGCTCGATAAAGTCGATGCTGAATCCAGACCTCGAAGCCACCGTTTCCAGAACGGCAACGGCCTCAGCCAGTACTTCGGGACCAACTCCATCTCCCGGCAGAGTCACAATCTGGTAGCTAGCTGTCATTCCTCTACCTGCTCGGACTGAACGCGCACAGTGACGGCGTTCATAAGCCCGCCATGTCTGATGATCTCCTGAACATACGGTGAATGCTGGGTGGCGTCATAGGATTTCCCGGTCCTGAGGTTGACGACCACCCCTTCCGCCGTATCGACCTCGAGAATGTCACCATCTTCAGCGTCTTCCACAGCGTCAGGACACTCAACAATGGGAAGTCCGATATTTATGGCATTACGGTAAAAAATTCTGGCATAGGAACCAGCTACGACACAGGAAACGCCAGCTCCCTGTATGGCAATCGGCGCATGCTCTCGCGATGAACCACAGCCGAAATTTTTACCGGCGACGATGATGTCACCTTCTTCGACCCTGCCGGCAAATGTAGGATCAACGTCTTCCATAACGTATTTGGCCAGCTCGTCAGGGTCCGCCGTCAACAGATAGCGAGCCGGAATGATGACATCGGTATCGATATCGTCGCCAAATTTGTGGACTCTTCCTCGAAACTGCATGTCGTCTTTCGCTCCTTCTAGTCCAACTGGCTCGGCGCGGCGACTCTTCCAAGTACGGCACTCGCCGCCGCCACCTGCGGCCCGGCCAGAATCACTTCCGCTTGTCGGTGTCCCATCCGGCCGCGGAAATTGCGGTTGGTTGTCGAGACACACCGTTCTCCATCGGCAATAACCCCCATGTAGCCGCCGAGACAGGGACCACAGGTCGAAGTGCTGAAGACCGCGCCAGCATCCATGAAGACCAGGTCCAAGCCTTCGCGTGAAGCTTCACGATGTACCTGCTGGCTGCCGGGAATCACAATCAGTCGAACATTAGGATGAACCTGTCTGCCTTCGATGATTTTCGCGGCCGCACGGAGATCGGACAGTCGCCCATTCGTGCAGGATCCGATAACGACCTGATTAATCTCCATATCTGCGATCGAGTCGGCGTCGTGGACGTTGGAAGGAAGATGAGGAAGCGCCACAACCGGTTTGAGGTTGGTCACATCGATTTCAACAACTTCCTCATATCGCGCATCGGGATCTGAGTACACTGGCTCGAACGATTTATCCGACACTGCGGCAAGCCATTCCTCAGTGATCTTGTCAAATGCGAATATCCCGGTGTCGGCTCCTGCTTCGATGGCCATATTACACATTGCAATGCGGTCATCCTGAGGCAACTGGTCGATAACTGGACCAGTAAACTCCAGGACCATGTTCAATCCGCCATCAACACCGATCTTACCGATGGTATGCAGGATGAGATCTTTGCCGCCGACATCCTCCGGTAGTGTCCCGGTATAGACCAGTTTCAGTGTGGGAGGAACTCTCACCCAGGTCGTACCGGTTGCCATCGCAGCAGCGATATCGGTCGAACCCATACCGGTCGAAAAACAGTTAAAAGCACCATAGGTGCAAGTGTGAGAGTCCGCCCCGATGATGATGTCGCCTGGAAGGGTCAAGCCATTCTCCGGCAAGACAACATGCTCGATCCCGGCCCGTCCAAGTTCAAAGTAGAGCGTCCCTTGCTCGTGAGCAAACTCTCGCATGATCCTGGCGTTGGCTGCCGAACGGATATCTTTGGCTGGCACGAAGTGGTCGGGAACAAAGACCACCTTCTGTGGATCAAAGACGCTCTTGAGGCCGGTCTTCTTGAATTCACGAATTGAAAGTGGAGCGGTGACATCATTAGTCATGACAAGATCAACCGCGACCTCGACAATATCTCCGGGTCGCACCGATTCGACGCCTGCTCCTTTGGAGAGGATCTTCTCTGTCATTGTCTGGCCCATAGTTAGACGGCCTCCTTTGCTCGTATTCTTGATTCACTTTGCCGGTCAACCATCGCCCGATTGAGAGCAAGAATATAGGCTCGCAGACTGGCGGCAATAATATCGGTTGAGACCGAACGTCCGGTATAGAGTTCTTCACCTACCAACACCCTGACCGTCGTGCTACCTTGCGCGTCCGCGCTTGATGTTATTGCTTCGACGTGCAGGTGCTCAAGGACCGGTTCAAAGTCCACCAGTGCGTTGACTGCGGTATACAACGCATCCACCTGGCCGTTCCCGCGTCCGGTTGCCTCCTGTTCCTTACCGAAAATCTCCAGCATCACAGCGGCTTCGCAAACATCGTCTGCGCCAGAGGCCGCGCGCCAGTCAATAAGTTTGATCGGCATGTCGTCCACCTGCCGGAAACTGTCTTCCACGATAGCGATTATATCGGCATCACTAATCGTCTTTTTTCGATCGGTGAGATCGATAAATCGACTGTAGAGCGCCTTCAAGGTTTCGGGATCAACCTGGTATCCAAGTTCATTCAGCTTGGCGTTGAAGCCAGCCCGCCCTGAATGCTTGCCCATGACAAGTTTGCTTTCATCCCAACCAACAGATTGCGGCGTCATGATCTCGTAGGTCTCACGGTCTTTGAGCATGCCATCCTGATGAATGCCAGCTTCGTGGGAGAATGCATTTGATCCAACGATAGCCTTATTTGGCTGGACCTGAATTCCCGTTGTCCGGGTAATCAATTTACTGGCCGGAACAAGCTGGGCGGTATCAATACGGGTATCGAGTCCTGGATAGAGATCCTGCCTGGTCCGGAGCGCCATCACGACTTCTTCGAGGGATGTGTTGCCAGCCCGTTCACCAATGCCGTTGATCGTCACTTCAGCCTGCCGGGCGCCTGCCCGTATTGCAGCCAGCGTGTTTGCCGTTGCCATGCCAAGGTCATCATGACAGTGCACTGAAATGATCACATCTTCAATCCCGGGTGTGTTTTCACGGATATACTCGATCAGTTGCACATATTCACCAGGCATCGTGTAACCAACGGTATCGGGGATGTTGATCGTTGTCGCCCCTTCTTCAATCGCTACCGCAAAGATCTTGCAGAGGTAATCCCAATCGCTCCTGGTCGCATCCTCCGCTGAAAACTCCACGTCCGCAACATAGCCTTTGCATCGCCGGACGGCCTGTCTCGCCATTTCAATGACGTCGTCCGGAGATTTCTGCAGCTTCCGTTCAATGTGGATAGGCGATGTCGACACAAAGGTATGAATGCGTGGATTTTCGGCGTACTGCACCGCTTCCCAGGCTGCATCGATGTCTGCGTTGCTGGTGCGCGCCAATCCGGCGATGACGCACCCTTTCACCTCTTTGGCGATACGTCTAACCGCCGCCAGATCACCAGGGGAGGCAATCGGGAATCCGGCCTCCATTACATCAACACCCATACGCGCAAGATGTCTGGCTACTTCGATCTTGTCGTTGTCATTCATCGTTGCCCCTGGCGACTGCTCGCCATCTCGCAACGTCGTATCAAAAATCAGTACTCGTTCTGGCATGTTCTGCTCCTTGTCCTTGAAATGTTTGGTTCTTCGATTGGTGATTGCCTCGCCCATTGACAGGGCTAGATAAGCGAGAGCCGGACAAGAGATGATGACAACCAGTGCCAGTTTCGTCCAAACCTGATGACTGCTATGTGAAACCTGGTAATCATCATGTGCTACTCATCACAAATACAAAAATCCTCAACCCCTGTCGATCAGGGACGAGGACTACCCGCGGTACCACCCTGGTTAGCCGTGTAGTTCTGCTCACCTATCTCGACAACCCATAGTCTGGAATCTGTCGCGATCACGACTCACTCAGCTCCGCGATAACGGGCGGACCCGGACTGAATCAGGTTCTATGCTGTTCAGGCAGCTCAGGCGCGAGTTCGATGTCTGCGCTTGGTTACCAGGCTCTCACCAAATCCTGGATCGCTTATCTTCGCCAACATCTACTACTCACCTTCAACGCAAGTGTGAATGTAGCAGTTTGGCGTGGAGACTGTCAACCAGAAGAAGTGGCCGGAGAGTGGAAAGAGTGCTGCGAAACAGTGGGATTGTCAGATCGGGCATATCCAGACCAAACTAGCAGCAGGTATCAAATATGCTAACCACGCCTCGCGTTTCGATCATAAAAGATATTCGTCACACTCTCGAACAAAACACTCTAGCCATCGGCAACGATTGCCAGATCGCTCGTCATCCGGGCTGACATATTTGTCGGCCGGTAATGCTCCATGGTCAAACATTCTGTCGGGCACCACTCCACGCATGCGCCACACCGGATGCAGGCCCGTTCATCGATAATCATGGCTACGGCGCCTGTACCAAGCTCCTGCCGAGCCAGGCCAGCGAGTTCAACCTCGTCATCTATCGAGTAAATGCGATCGAGCGAGATCATCTCGATACACTCGTACGGGCAGATGTCCACGCAGCCGTTGCAGAGAATGCAGCGATTCCCGTCGATAAAAATGTTCAACTGACACTGAAGACACCGTTTGGCTTCGTTGAACCCGAGCGGTTTGGAATACCCGAGTTCCGCCTCCAGTGTCGTTTCGTCGCTACCCCACTTCACACCGCGTTCGTCAAGTGGCAGCGTGGGAACTTCCTGACGATCCAGCTCTCCGTAGTTGTCGCCCCAGCGCAACCTGCGGCTCATGGCAGAGAGAGACCACTCCGCAACTCCTTCAGAGACGAGCGGATTCGGTGTTTGAAAATCTTCGATCGGAACCCGGGTAATTTCAAAGTCCTTGGCCGGAACTTCAACTCCTCGAAGGTCAAAATCGATCGATTCAGCCAGTTCCTTGCCGCCGCCAATCGCAGAGATAAAGTTAGAAGGATTTGTTACATAGTCGCCGACAGCCCAGATTTTTGAATGCTCGGTCTGCTGGATTTCATTGAGCGCGGGTACACCACGACGGTCGCGATTCGGGAACATGTCTTCGGGGAGAAAATCATTGTCCTGATACTGACCGATGGCGATGATCACCTGGTCACATTCGATGATGTACTCAGAACCCTCGATTGGTTGAGGCCGGCGGCGACCGGAATCGTCTGGTGGTCCAAGCTCATTTTTGACCAGTTTGATGCCACAGACATGACCATCGTCGCCGGCAATGATCTCAACCGGCGCAACCATGTACTGGATCTCACAGCCTTCTATCAACGCCTCTTCGAGTTCAAATTCCGCGACCGGAATTTCATTGATCGAACGCCGGTAGGTCATCGTCGACTCTTCAGCGCCCATGCGGAGAACGGTTCGGATACAGTCCATTGAGGTGAACCCGCCACCAACAGTGACGACCTTCTTGCCGACGAAGACATCCTCTTTCTGTCCAAAGTTGACATCTTCAAGGAAACGGATTCCGCCGATAACCCCGGGTAAATCCTCGCCTGGAATCCCTAGCTCGGAGGGATTCTGGTTGCCGACTGCCATGACCACTGCATCGTGTTTGGCGGCAAGATCATGAAGGGTGATATCGACACCGACATTGACACCATAGATAATCTCGACGCCGAGGTCGGTGATGTATTGCGTCTCTTCAGTGATGACATCTCGTGGCAGACGCCACTCTGGCACTCCGGACCACATCGTTCCGCCAGGAACATCCCAACGTTCATAGATTGTGATCCCATAGCCGTTGCGAGCCAGTTCGCGCGCGGTAGAAAGTCCGGCAACACCGGCTCCGATAATGCCAACGGTTTTCCCATTTTGTTCAGGGGGAACTTCACGCACCGTCTCACCACGAAAATCCGCGGCAACTCGCTTGAGAAGCCGAATCCCAATCGGTTTGTCAATTTCTTGCCTGCGGCAGGCGTCTTCACAAGGCGCAGCGCACATCCGGCCAAGACACCCCGGGAAAATGTTACTTTCGCGATTCAGCGCGAATGAGTCCGCATAGCGTCCATCGGCGATGAGGGCTAAATACCGGGATATATCAGTGTGTGCGGGACAGGCTGTCTGACAGGGAATGTTGTAGGCAAACCAGGCTTGGTCTCCGGTGTATACACGGTATTTTGGTCCGCTGCGCACCGTGTAAGGCGCAAAAAACTCCTGGTCAACAAAAGCCAGCAATCGAATACGGCGGGTATCTTCAATCGGCGTTACATCAGTATCCTGACTGACAATACCCCCAGAAACATAATCGCCAATCAGCGCACTAACGTCTCTGCTGGAAAGCCGCTGAAATCGATTCTGCGGCGCCGAGCATGATGGACACTGTTCCGGAGCCTCTCCTTCTACAACAAACCCACAGACTGAGCAGCGTAGAAAGGCATTGTCACCATTGGACGGGTGTTCTAGTTCTGCCGCCATCGCATTGTTCCCTTCAACTCAAGCTGGTTGCTTCTGTTGATTGCACCCGTTGGTGTTGCTCGTCGTGTCTTTAAGAGCGGAGTGCAATGTACCAGTTGGAAGTATACCCGGGTACGCGAACTCATTGGTCTGTATAGGCCATACGGAACGGGAAGCTTGACTCATGATTCGGAACGATTTAGTAGCCTACTTCGACGATGGGAATTCCCTGACCTTTTTCTGGCTCCAGGGTTGGATCAAAGATTTTAAGCTCTTCGTTTAGCAGTCCAAAGACTTCAATCGGATAGTCGATTCCGCTTAAATCCGCAAGTACGGCAATGCCAATCGGGGTCCCGCCGTTTGCGCTGATGGCACGGACAAAGTTGGTGATCGTGTCACCGGAGAGTATGAGATTATCCACTATCAGTACCCGCTTGCCGTCAAGATGATCGGCGCTCGGGGTAAACCGGTATTCATCTTCCATCACCCGAGCATAGATGACAGGCCGTTTTGGATCGAGAAAATACCCGACCCACTGGGCAAGTCCACCGCCCCAGATAGATGGAGTGGCTACCACATCAACGCGGGTCAGGAAAAAATGCTTGGCTAGCGCATATCCCAGACGGCTGGCAATCCGTGTGTCCGAGAGGCACGCATCACGGTCCAATAATCGGAGAGAGTGCATGCCTGATCTGTATGCGAAATGACCATTCGAAAGAAGGTCCGCAGCTTCAAGCTCCCTTATTAATCCATCCCAGACACTGACACCGCTCATGTTCTTCTACCTCCCTGGATTCAGGCTACAGGCCGGTCACTCATGACCAACTCTGGAATTCTCTTCGGTCAAAGCTTTGTCTCCAACGACCAGTCCAAATTCCTCGAAATCCGATAGATCGTAGTCATAGTTGTTCACGAGATCCGGCCGACCGGCTTCGATCAACTGCCGGTCACGCTCCAGTTTTCGCACCGCAGCCTTTAGCGTGCCGAGGGCCAGAGTTGCGCATCGAGTCCTGGTCTGCACGATCTCGCGACCAAGCACGTCCATGAGATCATCATAGCTGAAATTCAATATATCCGCTGTTGTCATTTGGTCTTCATGAACCATTTCAGCGATGACTGATGCCGCCGCCTGGCTAATTGTGCAACCTTCACCCTCCCAGGAGTAGTCAGAAATAGCTCCCTCATCCCCTTCGGAACGCAGGTAGACGATGACAACATCGCCGCAGCCCGGATTGCCGCCTGGCAGAGATACATCCGGTTCTTCCATGCGTCGCTTGTGTTGCGGATCGTTGAAGTGATCTACGAGAAAATCTATTGCTTCTTGTCTGTCCAAGTTAATCCTTTGAATTTCTTGTGCATGTTCGGTTCGAAGTAAGAACTTGTGCAGGGTCTGGCACAAACTTCAACGCCTGCGCCAGTACCTGCATCAAATATTTAATCATCAGATCAGATAGCGGAAGCTATGCACCCTTCTCAATCGGCACCCGGAGAATGTTGCCCCATTCTGTCCAAGAGCCATCATAATTGCGCACATCAGGATAGCCGAGCAACTCATGTAAGACGAACCAGGTATGCGACGATCGTTCACCAATCCGGCAGTAGACGACTACCTCCTTGTCGGGGGTGATGCCTTTACTGCCATAAAGTTCCCGCAATTCCTCGGCACTCTTGAAGGTGTGATCGTCGGCTACCGCTTGTGCCCAGGGGATGCTCGACGCTCCCGGGATATGCCCGCCTCTCAAAACGCCTTCCTGTGGATAATCGGCCATGTGAGTTACTTCACCACTAAACTCACCCGGGGAACGGACGTCGACGAGCGGACCTCCTTCGCCAACTTTGCTCAACCCGTCATAGCCAATATGCTTGAGCACATCATCACGATATACGCGTAGTTCTGGACGGCGCTTTGCGCCGGTATATGTCGTCGGCGTGATGTCTGGAACATCCCGGGTATAGGAGCGGCCTTCAGCTTCCCACTTCGCTCGCCCGCCGTCCATAATTTTGACGTTGTCGTGACCCATGTACTTGAAAAACCAGTAGGCATAGGCTGCCCACCAGTTGTCTTTGTCGCCATAGAAGACGACATCCGTATCCCGGGTAATTCCTTTTTCGCCAAGTAGTTCGTTGAATCCGTCCTCGTCGACAAAATCACGGATCGTTGTATCCTGCAGCTCTGTCGTCCAGTCAATTTTTATCGCGCCGGGAATGTGCCCGATTTCATAGAGCAATGTGTCCTCGTCGGACTCCACGATCTGCACGCCTTCGTCCATGGCGTGTTCGGCAACCCATTCCGTCGATACAAGCACATCGGGGTTTACGTAGCCCTTGTCAGCCGCCACTTGCAGTCCTTTCCTGATTCAACATTCGATAAGGCATATCCAAACTAGAAAAACTCGCCGCCGCCTGCATCTATTCCATCACAGTTTTCAATTCTGGATGACGATGCACTGTTTAGTGTTCTCCTCTCGTTGTACGTTGTTGTTCAATTCCGACCATATTGGTATGATATTAACAGTATACCGTGCAACTCATTATTAGTTGCGAATAATTCTCAGGAATCATGAACGAGCAAGCACAGCAACCAGAACGACCTCTCCCGAAAGGTGTCCGCCTGACCCCTCAGCGTCTCGCTATTCTGGATGAAGTCCAGGAAGCCAAAGCACACCTGACGGCATTGGAGATTCATGAACGAGTCCAGGAAAAACATCCTTCCATTTCATTTGGAACGGTGTATCGCACCTTGCATCTCCTGGCTGAACACGATCTGATTCTGGAATTTCCGTTTGGAGACCAGGCCAGCCGGTATGACGGCAGAACCGATCGACACGATCACGTTCGATGTATTGTCTGCGGCCGGCTCGTAGATGTAGATGTGCCGACCGCGCTTCTGGCTCATCACGTCGCGGAGGAACAGACCGGCTTTTGTATCGATGGTCACCAGACCATTTTCAATGGAATTTGTCCGGATTGTCAAGCAGAAGTAGCTGAGATTGAGTACAAGGACGGAGGGAACCAGGCGAGCCGCCTGAGTGGAGATTCCACGTTTCGCGCGGAATCAAATTAATGTGAGTTCGCCGGTAGCTCTGGCGAAAATAAATGTAGCCGTTATATGTGGAGGTAACACGTTTCAGACATGAGTCAAGAATCACTGCTCGTAATCGAAGATTTGCACGCTGGTATTGAAGGCCAGGAGATCCTCAAAGGTGTCGATCTCACCATCAATCGAGGCGAGATTCACGCGCTTATGGGTCCAAACGGATCCGGTAAAAGCACACTTGCATATGTGGTAGCCGGGCACCCAAACTATGAGGTTTTTCAGGGTCGGGTTAGCTACAAAGGTGAAAACGTCCTGGAGATGGGTCCGGACGAACGGTCCCAGCTTGGCATGTTCCTCGCGTTTCAGTACCCGACTGCCATCCCTGGCGTTACCATGGCGAACTTTTTGCGATTGGCTGCAAACTCTGTCCGGCAAGCCCGCAGCGAAGCCGGCGAGGACATCAAACCGTATACGCCGCGTGAGTATCGCCAGGCGCTTCGCGCACGGATGGCGGAGCTTGACATCGACGAATCCATCGCAACCAGATATTTGAACGACGGATTTTCCGGTGGCGAAAAGAAACGCGCCGAGATTCTCCAGATGGCAATGCTCGAGCCAGAGATGTGCATTATGGACGAGACAGACTCAGGGCTGGACATTGATGCCCTCCGGACCGTATCCGACGGCGTCAACCGGCTGTTCACTCCGAATATGGGAATGCTACTCATCACTCACTACCAGCGCATGTTGAATTACATCAATCCGACCTTCGTGCATGTCATGATCGCCGGCCGAATTGTGCGATCCGGCGGACCTGAGGTCGCCGACGAACTGGAAGCCGGTGGTTACGAGGCATTGCGCGGTGAGCTGGCTGCGACCGCTGACTAGTTCCGAACGCAAACCGAAAGGGGCAGATTAATATGTCGACCACTGAAAAAACCGAAAACATTGAACCGCGTAGTTCATTCTTTGAACCAGCTCAAGAAGTTGAGATGGGCGATTACCAGTTTGGATTTCGCGATGAAGAGGACTACGTCTTCAAATCCGAACGCGGATTGAACGAAGATATTGTCCGCAAAATCTCCGAGATGAAAGACGAACCCGAATGGATGTTGGAGTACCGGCTCAAGGCGCTGAACTACTTCAACAGCCGGCCAATGCCGGAGTGGGGCGCTGACCTCTCTGAGATCGATTTCAACAACATCTTCTACTATGTCAAACCGAGCGCCGAACAGGGTCGAACCTGGGACGATGTTCCTCCGTACATCAAAGAGACGTTTGACAAGCTTGGCATTCCCGAGGCTGAAAAGAAGTGGCTCGCCGGAGTTGGCGCACAGTACGAATCCGAAGTGGTGTATCACTCGCTGCGGGAAGATCTCGAAAAGCTCGGCGTTATTTTCCTGGACATGGATTCAGGCGTCAGAGAGTATCCGGAGATTGTCAAGCAGTACTTTGGCACGATCATTCCAGCCAACGACAACAAGTTCGCCGCTTTGAACTCAGCGGTCTGGTCGGGTGGTTCCTTCGTCTATGTGCCAAAAGGCGTCAAAATTGACGTACCGCTGCAGGCTTACTTCCGCATCAACGCGGAGAATATGGGGCAATTCGAGCGGACTTTGATCGTCTGTGAAGAAGACTCATATGTCCACTATGTAGAAGGTTGCACCGCCCCAACCTATTCTTCTGATTCACTGCACTCGGCTGTTGTCGAGATCATCGTGAAAGAAGACGCTCGCTGCCGGTACACCACCATCCAGAACTGGTCGAAGAACGTCTACAACCTGGTAACCAAGCGTGCCGCAGCCTACAAGAACGCCACGATGGAGTGGGTGGATGGCAATCTCGGTTCCAAAGTAACCATGAAGTACCCGGCTGTCATGATGATGGAGCCAGGCGCTCGTGGTGAGGTGCTTTCCGTTGCGTTTGCCACCGACGGGATGCACCAGGATGCCGGTTCGAAGATGACCCACGTCGCTCCTGATACGTCTTCGCAGATCATCTCGAAGTCGATTTCAAAAGGCACCGGCAGATCCTCATACCGGGGATTGGTGAAAATTCACAAAGGCGCGAAGAGATCACGTTCAAACGTCGTCTGTGATGCCTTGCTCATTGACGAGCATAGCCGCACCGATACCTACCCGTATATGGAGATTGAAGAGGACGATGTATCGATCGGCCATGAGGCGACCGTCTCCAAAGTTGCCGACGAACAACTCTTCTACCTCCAGTCACGAGGTATCTCGGAAGAAGAGGCCATGAGCATGATTGTCAATGGCTTCATCGAACCGATTACTAAAGAGCTTCCGCTTGAATACGCGGTTGAACTCAATCGGCTTATCCAGCTTGAGATGGAAGGTTCCGTCGGATAAAGACGTACCTGCTGAGCTGATTCGACCACGAAATATCTGGCAGGCGGCTGATCTGAAGAGATATGTTCAGCCGCCTGCCGCCAAGATCTGCAATATTTGACACTTCCGAGGGAGACTATGGCAACGAGTATTAAAGAAATAACGCGAGGATTTTCGCGAGACGCTGTTGTACAGCTCTCAGAATCCAGACATGAGCCCGAGTGGCTGTTGGATCTGAGACTCGAAGCATGGGCAGAGTATGAAGCTCTCCCCATGCCGGAAAGAACCGAAGAGGAGTGGCGTCGAACGGATATCCGGGATCTGCCGCTGCAGGCTGTGCAGCCGTTCGCTGCTGGCAGGGGCAGGGTAGCTAGCCGGGATGAACTGCCTGCCGCAATTCGCACCGAACTCGAACTCGCTGGAGCACTATCGGGCGTGGTGGTGCAAGTCGATTCATCAATCATCTATCACGAGGTGGCGCCTGAACTTGCCGAACAGGGCGTTGTATTCGTCGATATGGACACGGCGGTTCGTGATTTTCCTGAATTGCTTCAAGAGTTCTATATGAAAGCCGGTCGGGTTGAATCAGCCCATCACAAATTCAGCGCACTTCACGCGGCGTTCTGGACGACAGGATCATTTCTGTATGTCCCAGACGATGTTGAAGTTGCGCTTCCGTTTCAGGCGTACTCTTCTCTTGAGACACCGGCACTGGCGACATTCTTTCATACACTGATTGCCGCCGGAACCAACGCCAGTGTCACCTTCGTCGACAACTGCCAGTCGGAAACGCTGTCAGAAGAATCCTTTACCGACAACGTTGTTGAGATCCACGCTGGGGAAGGGGCAAATCTCCGCTACATCCAGGTACAGGACTGGGGCCGGCATGTCTGGAATTTCCACACCCAGCGCGGAATTATCAATCAGGATGCTTCCGTAAGCACCTTGAATGTGAGCCTCGGATCGCTGTTCAGCAAGAACGTCATCGCATCAACGATGGCCGAGGCTGGAGCTTCAGCTGAAATGCTCGGTCTGTATTTCACCGACAAGGACCAGTTTCTCGATAATCACACCCATCAGGATCACGTTGCTCCCTACGCAACAAGTGATCTGCTCTTCAAAGGCGCAGTGAAAGACCATTCTCGAGCCGTGTACTCAGGCACGATTCGTGTCTCCCCTGGATCGCACGGCACGGATTCCTATCAGGCGAACCGGAACCTCTCTTTAAGTCCGAACGCCCGGGTAGACACCATGCCCAATCTGGAAATCGGCGCGAACGATGTGCGGTGCACCCATGGCGCGACGATATCCCAGATTGAAGAAGAGTACATTTTCTACCTGATGAGCCGTGGCATCACCCGGACGGAAGCCGAAAAGCTGATCGTCGATGGGTTTTTCGATGAAGTGATCGAGCGAGTTCCAGTCGAGTCGGTTCAACGCACGGTCCGGGCCGCCATCGACCGGAAAATCGGCTACGCGGTGTAGCTGGCCGATCCCTGAGGTGCGCATATGGTAGTGAACAAGACACTGAATCCACTGGAAATTCGAGAAGAGTTTCCAATCCTCCGTGAGGACGAGTCCGGAAATCGGGTCGTCTATCTGGATAGCGCTGCATCCTCGCAGAAGCCGCAAGCTGTACTAGCAGCCCTTGATAATTACTATACGCACGACAATGCCAACGTCCATCGTGGTGTCTACGAACTTGCGACCAGATCGACTGATGCCTATGACCGGGCAAGGGAACAGCTAGGTCGATTTTTCAACGTCACCGACACCGCACAACTGATCTTCGTCCGGAATACAACTGAAGCCATCAACCTGGTTGCGCGCACCTGGGCTGATGCTAACCTCGGACCTGGCGATGTGATCCTGCTTACCAGGATGGAGCACCACTCAAACCTGATTCCATGGCAGATGGCGGCGGAGAGAACCGGCTGCCGGCTCGAGTTCATGAACCTTCATGACAACGGAACTCTTGACCTATCCAGTCTGGATTCGCACCTGAAAACCGGCGACGTCCGGCTTGTAGCCTTCAACCAGGTTTCGAACATGCTCGGAACGATCAATCCAGTCGCGGAAATCACACGGCGAGCTCATCAGGCTGGAGCAGTCGTCCTCGTTGACGGAGCACAGGGCGCGCCCCACATGCCGGTCGATCTCACCTCTCTGGACGTGGATTTCTACGCCTGTTCAGCGCACAAAATGTGCGGTCCAATGGGATCGGGGCTGCTCTATGGTAAACGCGAGATTCTTGAATCTATGCCACCGTTCCTGGGTGGAGGTGACATGATCCGGACAGTCGGATTGCGTAGCTCTACCTGGGCTGATATCCCAGCCAAGTTTGAAGCGGGAACGCCGAGCGTGGCGGACGCTGTCGGGTTTGGCGCGGCATGCAATTACCTCAGTGACATCGGCATGGATGTCGTTCAAAACCACGAACACGAGTTGACAACATACGCCTACAGGCAATTGCTCGAGCTACCTGAACTGACGATATACGGACCTGATGCTGACGAGCGGGCTGGAGTTATCTCGTTCAATGTGAACGCCCACCCGCATGATGTGGCATCAATTCTCGACGAATCATCTATCGCGGTTCGCGCGGGTCATCACTGCACGCAACCGCTGCATGATCAGTTCGATCTGGCAGCTTCAGTACGAGCGAGTTTCTACATATACAATACCTTTGAGGACGTCGATAGATTGGTCCATGGGCTTCGACGCGTTCGCTCGATATTTGGCCTGGCAGGAGCTTAGAGCATTGTCCGACCTGTATCGCGAACAAATTCTTGACCACTACCGCAGTCCACGAAATCAGGGTACTCTCGATCCGAATGATGGGTCATTCGAAGATACGAATCCGCTGTGCGGCGACCGCATCCGCATTGACCTCAGAATCGAAGACGGCATCATCAACGATGTCAAATTCTCAGGACGTGGCTGCGCCATATCGCAGGCGTCAACCTCGATGCTGACCGAAATGGTTATCAATCAGCGCCTTGATGACGCGGAAGCATTGACCGGGGAGGATATGCTCGACGAGCTTGGTGTAGAAATTTCACCAGCCCGGCTGAAATGCGCACTCCTTGGGCTTCATGTACTGCACGGAAGTATTTACGACTACCGGCGCCAGCATGATGACGGTTCGTGACCGGTCTCCAGATAATTGATGTTTCTGTTGAATCCAACAGCTGGAAGGATAGTCGCCGGTGTCCGACTTTGTAACTGTTGCCAACATATCTGACATCCCGCCTGGCGAGATGCGCTGCGTGCGAATCGGGCGAAAACGTGTTGCCATTTTCAACGTCGACGGCGAAATCTATGCCACTGATGACACCTGTACCCATGAAGAAGCATCGCTGACTGAAGGTGAACTTTTTGGCGATATCGTTGAATGTCCGCTGCATGGCGCGGCTTTCAATGTCCGCACCGGTGAAGTTGAGGCGTTCCCGGCGGTTGTTCCATTGCAAACCTATGCCGTTCAGCTGGAAGAAGGAGAAATTCAGGTTTGTAGAGAGCCAAACAGCTAATCGCGGTAGGTACAATACTTGCAATTGAACGCGGAAAATGATCTGATCAATCTAATGCGAACAAGGAGATGCTATGGCTACAGTGAGTACGGAATCAGTATTTGAATCGATGAAATCGGTCTATGATCCGGAGATTGGCGTCAACATCGTCGATC
>CAZNYB010000002.1:79919-114027 GCA_964577155.1 uncultured Thermomicrobiales bacterium
TTTGAATCGATGAAATCGGTCTATGATCCGGAGATTGGCGTCAACATCGTCGATCTCGGTCTCGTCTATGACGTGGGGGTCGACGACGGTAACAACGTAGAAGTCACGTTGACATTGACCTCTATGGGCTGTCCCCTCGGTCCGGTCATTATCCAGGATATCCAACGGGCGGTTAGCACCGTAGAGGATGTCGAGGATGTTGGTGTACGAATCGTATGGTCGCCACCGTGGACGCCGGACATGATGAGTGAGGATGCGAAGGACGAGCTTGGAATCTGGTAGCGAGACGCTCGACTGTAGCGAAAGGATGCACATATGACTGATTCAGCATCCACCGGTGCAACAGAACTCGCCCAACTCCCTGAAACATCCATTTTTGAGACTGAAATATTGAGCCAACCCGACGCGTTGCGCGATGCGATCACGTTGAATCTGGATCCGTTGCGAGCGTCGATGGCTCTTGTATCGGAAGCCCGGCGGCTTCGACTCGTCGGTTCCGGAATAGAATATTTCGTTGCTGAAGCCGGCGCCTGGATGATCCGGGAGGTTGGCATCACGGCTACTGCAGATCGCGCCTATGATCTGGCTGCTTACCCGACTGGCTTCCAGCCCGGGGATCTGATCGTCGCGATCAGCAACCATGCTCCCGATCCGTATATCGTCGCGACACTGCGCCGAACAGCAAGCTCCGGACTCAAGAGCATTGTCATTACCAGCTCAGGAGTGCTCGTTGATGCGGATGCGACGATTGAAACTGGGAGAGAAGAGCGTAGTAACTTTCCAAGCATTTCAATTACCCAGCCGCTGGCCGTTCTAGCTGCAATTGCTGCTCGATTTGAACCTCATTCATCGCTCGCGTCGGCAGTCCCGACCTTGCCAGAAACCATGCGCAGCATGATGCCTACCCGGGAAGTGGCAGCTGAGGTTGCGAACGAGATCATTACCAATAACCGGCGAGTACTTGTTACAGGGGCAGGACAAATGCACCCTGTTGCCAGGCTCGGCGCTTTAAGTTATCTGGCGTCTTCGCACCGAAATGTCAACGAAGCACACACTCACGATGTCCTGCTGGGTGGCCTGCAACTCCTCCGGTCCGATGATGTGCTTGTCCAGATTGCCCCGGACGGCGCGAGTAACAATGTGAACAGCGCGCTGAGACGAGAGGCCGACGAACGGAAGCTCAAGCGTTGGAAAATTGGAGGTCAGGTGGACAACGCGCATTGGAATACGCGTCTCCCTGAAATCCCGGAAGAGGTAACTGCGCTTCACGCGATCGTTCCGATCCAGTGGCTCGCGTTAGAAACTGCCCTTTTGCAAAACCAACGATCCGAACCGGATTCTACGGACGACAATCAGCTGACCTCCCCAGCTTCCTGAAATTGGCTAGAATGCAGCAGTTGATATTCAGCTATCTCGTCGTGCCGAAATATGTCATCCGGAAGGAACGTAAGCTTGTCCAAAATGAAAATCGCGATTGAGGATCTTCTAAACATTCGGCTGGCTGCGGATCCTCAGATTGCGCCAGATGGACAGCGGGTCGCATACGTCGTCACTCGGGTAAGCAAAGAACACAACCGGTATTTTTCAGCAATTTGGATGACAGATCCATCCAACTCCAGTGAACCAGTCCAGTTTACCAGCGGCCAGACACAGGATCGTGGCCCGAAATGGTCGCCGGATGGCAACTACCTAGGTTTCAATTCGGAGCGGAGTGGCAGAGCTCAAGTGCACGTCATTCCCGCTGACGGAGGCGAGGCATGGCAGGTTACCGAATCGCCTAACCCGGTCGAGTCGTTCACCTGGGCTCCCGACAACATATCGCTATATTATGTCAGCAAAGTTGATGAAGAGCATCCTCCGGGTAGCGATACAAAGGTCATAACATCGCTAATCTACCGGCTGGATGGCAGCGGATATTTTGACGGCAAACGACGCCAGATTTTCAGCATAAGTCTCAACGGCGGCGAGGCGAAACAAGTAACATCAGGAGACTGGCATTCAACGTCTCCGGTTGTGTCGCCGGATGGATCGACACTTGCGTTCGTCTCTAACCGCACCACTGATAGAGACGATAATCGGTTTTCAGCTGTCTGGATCCAGGATCTCGCATCGGGAGAACCGGCGGCAATCACACCGGAAAATGGGTCCTACGACTCGCCATCCTGGTCGCCGGATGGCGCACAACTCGCCTACACCGGACATGATTTCTCAGACGTTTTTGGCGCTACCACACAGCCGATACTTTATGTCTATGACCTGTCTACCAGAGATACGATCGAGTTGATGACCGATGCCGATCGCGCGCCAGGCAACTCTGCGATCGCAGATATGCGATACAACGTTCCAGCTCAGCTACCAGTCTGGGAATCTGATGGAACGGCGATCGCATCGCTGGTGTCAACCCAGGGCAATGTCGAGATCTGGTCTTGCCCGCTGGTGGGGAATCCAGAGACGCTCGTCGGAGGTGTGAAAGATATCCAGTCGTTCAGTATGGCAGCCGATGGCGCTGTAGTGTTCGCCTCCTCGACAATGACCACACCGCCGGAGATCTACCTCTCGCGAGAGGGAGCAAACGAGGTACGCCTCACCAGCATCAATGAGCAATGGCTGGAATCGATCGAGATGTCAGCCGTCGAAGAAATCTACTTCGAGAGCGATCCTGGCGTCACCGTGCATGGCTGGTTGTTGAAGCCTCCAGGATTTAACTCCGCTGTGAAATACCCGGCGATCATTGAAGTTCATGGCGGTCCTCATGGCATGTATGGCACGGGGTTTTTCCATGAAATGCAGGTCCTGGCCGCTCGAGGCTATGTCGTACTGATGACCAATCCACGCGGCTCGTCCGGGTACGGGCAGCGGTGGACGGCTGGCACGCATGGCGACTGGGGCGGGGCAGACTACCGGGACGTCATGGCTGGCGCTGATCTGCTTGAGCAACTGGACTACGTCGACGACTCGAGGATCGGGATCACCGGCGGATCCTACGGTGGATACATGGTGAACTGGGCTATCACCCAGACCGACCGCTTCAAAGCCGCTGTCAGCCAGCGATCAACAGCAAATCGCACCTCACTGTATGGCACGAGCGACATTAACATGACCTACAACAACTGGGAGTTTGCCGGTTCGCCCTACGACAATCCGGAGCTTTACCGGGAACGGTCTCCACTCACCTACGTGAAACAGGTCAAGACCCCGCTGTTGTTGATACATTCTGAAAACGATCTCCGTTGTCCGATCACCCAGAGCGAGGAATTCTATACCGCGCTTAAAATCTGCGGGCAGACAGTCGAATTCGTCCGATTTCCTGATGAGAGCCACGGAATGTCCAGGACCGGTCAGCCAATACACCGCATCGAACGGCTTGAGCGATTGTGTGCCTGGTTTGACCGATACCTTTAATCGAACTGCTAATCATCTGGCTGTAACCGAGGGCTATTACAATAGATACGAAACAGGAAAGACACAGTAATGGCAGACCAATCATAAGGAATACTTACCGGAGATTACAGAAGTTTGCACATGGAACGCTATCCGGCAGGAGAGGAAAACATGATTCAGGTCTATGAAAATGTCGAAGAACTTATTGCCGATTTTAGACTATACGGTGATATTTCAGATGAAGGTGTAGAGATAGCCGATCCAGATGGCTTTCGAAACAACGCAATCGACCGGCTGGTCTACAGCGCTGTATTCGGTGGTCAAGGCGTTCTGACAGCCTCTCGCTGGCTGATCTGGGAATCAGCGCAGGCGCTGGGCTGTCGTCCCTCGTCAATCCATGAGTACTATATCGCTGGAGGTCAGGGCAGCTGGCAGAACCAGACGACTCCGGCCATCAATGTGCGTGGTATGACCTATGACGTTGCCCGAACAATTCTGAAAGCAAGTCACAAGCTAAATGCCGGCCAGCTTCTCTTCGAAATCGCGAGGTCTGAGATCGGCTATACACTCCAGCAACCACATGAATACTCCGCAGCCGTGCTTGGAGCCGCGATCCGTGAAGAACACCAGGGACCGGTATTCATTCAGGGCGATCATTTTCAGGTCAACGCAGCTAATTTTCTCGAGAACGGAGACCGGGAAATAGAAGCTGTCAAAGGGTTGACCCTTACCGCGATGAATGCAGGATTTTTCAACATCGACATCGATGCGTCGACCATTGTTGACTACAGCCTCGAAGGTGAACTCGCCCAGCAGGAAGGCAACGCTCGATGGACCGCAGATCTCACTGCCTACATCCGGCGACGCTCGCCGGAAGGAGTGACGGTTTCGGTCGGCGGTGAGATCGGCGAAGTCGGATCGCAGAATTCGACGGTGTCAGAGCTGACTGCGTTCATGGAACAGTTCAACCGCTTCCTGCGCAACCGTGGCGCAGGGCTCTCGAAAATTAGTGTCCAGACCGGCACTTCCCACGGAGGAGTTCCACTTCCCGATGGGACGGTAGCCGATGTGAAGGTTGATTTTGACACGCTCGGAGATTTGTCCAGAGCCGCCAGAGAGGATTTCGGTCTGGCGGGCGCTGTCCAGCACGGCGCTTCGACGCTGCCTGAAGAGGCGTTCAATCGTTTTAGCGAAGCGAACGCCTGCGAAGTCCATCTTGCCACCGGGTTTCAAAACATTATCTACGAAAGTGACGCATTTCCAGCAGAACTCAAATCTGACGTCTATTCCTGGCTGGCTGCAAACCGGAGTATGGAACGCAAAGACGGTGAAACAGACGCGCAGTTCATCTACAAAACACGGAAACGCGGCTTCGGACCGTTCAAGCAACAGATCTGGGGAATGGATTCATCGAACAAGACGGCGATCCTGGATGAGCTTCAGGAACGGTTTGAACTCATATTCGAACGTCTCAATGTCCAGGGGTCAACTGAGTTAGTCAATGAGCTGACAACGATGCCTGAGATTCACAAACCGATGTCAAATTCGCTACAAAAAGCGCTTGCAGCCACGAAATAGCTTGACGCCACAGATGTTCACCCTGTTGATTGAACACCGGCGATGATGCTCGACCTCTAATTTACTTTTGACTGGTAAGGCTGAACGTAGACGAGCATCTCGTCAAGGCCAACTTGAAGGACCCGTGATACAACGTACTCGTACCCCTGGTATCGAAACCTGCGGCCGGGATCAAGGCGTTCCATTCTGATTTGACGTCGAGTTCGTGAGATGATCTGAAAGGTCACTTCGCCACACTCGGTGCAGGTGAAATACTGGTCGCTGGTGTCCGCCTGACCGGCAAATCCACGGCGCACCAGATCGACCTTCGTGCTGCCGCAATGAGGACATCTGTTCAACGTAGAACGGGCTTCAGGTTGCGCCAAAGGTATGCTTTCTCTCCCAAAAATTCACCCGAATTAAGGTTACACCAGAAGCCTGTTCGAATCGCGGAGCAACTCGACAACATGTGTGATGGGAAGTTGAACCCGTTTGTTCCCGTCGCGTCCGGTCATAGTCTCCGATGCGAAGAGCGCGTTGATAATAGCCTCTTCGGTTGCTTCAACGACAGCCTGGAACAGCGCATCCATCGTCCGGCTGTGATCATTTAGTACCGCAGGTTGAAGAATAGCCGGATCTGATCCATGTGGTTTGCGGCAAGATTCCGTGGTTGAGAATCCGATCACAAAATCCCCACTGGTGTTGCCAGAAATCGAGCCGGTGCGGGCAAGTCCGTGAGCGCAGCGACGCGCCAGCCGCTTCAACCCGCGATCCAGCAGCGGTGCGTCCGTGGCTAAAACGAACATAATCGAGCCGCGCTCAATCTCTTCAGCTTCGCCCTCTATCAACATCCGGCCAACTGGAACGCCAGCAATAGTGAGCTGCTCCTTCCTGCCGAAATTTGCCAGGACCAGCATTCCGACCGTCCAACCATCTTCGCTGTGAGGGAGCTTCCTCGAAGCCGTCCCGATTCCGCCTTTGAACCCGTAACATGACATGCCGGTGCCAGCCCCTACTGCGCCTTCTTCAACCGGTCCGAAGGATGCGTTGTCGATGGCTGCCAGGACGTGGGTGTCGCGGACATGCCTGCCTTGCATATCATTCAGAACCTGATCCGAACACTCGCCGACGACTGCGTTAATCGTTGTAGTCCGAATTCCAATGTCTGGATTTTCCCGTATGCCGTATGAGATCAACGCATCGGCTACCCGCGCGGCATTCATCGTCCCAGTCAAGGCTATCGGGCTTTCAATTTCGCCAAATTCGTCCACCTGCTCCTGACCGAAACACTTCCCAAATCCATTGATCGAGTGCATAACCGCCGGAACCTTGTTTCGAAAGACATTTCCAGGATGAGGCAGTATCACCGTTACCCCGGTGCGAATGGGTCCTTTACCCGGCACCAGTGTCCCGTCACCGGAAATGAGCGTCGTCTGACCGACCATGACACCTTTTACGTCTGTAATGCCATTGGCTGGACCGGGTTCAAGTGATCCAAATGGGATGCCGTAATCCCTTGCTCTCCTGGATCGGGACATCATTGATAATCCTCTCGGGTTTGGCCATCATTGAACATGTTGGTGAGCATCTTAGTATTCTCCTCAGTCAGGGAACAACATGGTGACCGCGTCGAATAGAGTTCAGGAATACAGTCGAATCACTGAGCGCCTGGCGCTTGGTAACAAGCTTATGAATCTTGTGCTGGTGGCGGGATTTGTCAAATCTGGTCTGGCCGCCAGGTTGGGAAACAGGATTATCCCATCAAAGCGGTCGAACCTCTCTGAAAGGTTAGGCTATACAACGACGCTTGCAGTCGGATCATTCGTCGTTAGTCTGCCGTTGAGTTTTTATCGGGACTACCTCATTGAACACCGATTCCAGCTCAGCAATCAGACACACAAGGGCTGGGCGATCGATCAACTTAAAGGTGAAGGCATAGGACTTGCCATCGGTCTACCCTTGGTCGAAGGTCTGTACTGGACGATGCGAAGGTATCCCAGGTACTGGTGGCTAATCGCATCTGGAGCGACGATTCCGATTACGGCTCTATTCGCTCAACTCGCCCCGGTTCTGATCCTTCCCAGATTTTTCAAATTTGAACCGTTAGAGGATCAGGAACTCGCCGATCGACTAACCCGTCTTGCTGCAAAGAGCGGCGTATCGGTCGCTGGTGTCTACCAGGTTGATCTTAGCCGGCGGACAACGAAATCCAACGCCTTCTTCACCGGAATTGGCGCGACAAAAATGATTGCGTTGGGAGATACCCTGCTGGAACAGCTGAGCACCGACGAGATAGAAGTCGTGATCGCGCACGAGCTTGGGCATCAGGTACACCGCGATACCTGGCGGCTTATTGGACTGAATGCGGTGTACACGCTCGGATTGGCTGCCATGGTGCAGCTTTTTGGACGAAAATTACTGTCCAAACACGGTCAGCATACAGTTGGCACTAACGATCTCGCCAACATCCGCTCTCTGCCTGCGCTGGGGTTGATCTTCGCAACCATTGGTTTGCTGCTGGAACCGCTTCAACTCGCCTACACCAGGAGGATCGAACGGCAGGCGGATCAGTACGCACTGGACATGACCGCATCTCCAATAGCGTTCATCGGTGCGATGGAGAAACTTTCCGAGTCAAACCTTTCCGACCCAGACCCACCAGGATGGATCGTTGCGCTCCTGTACGGTCACCCGCCAATTAGCCAGCGAATCGAACACGCAAGATGCTGGCAGGCTGTTACTGCTTCCGGGCGCGAAGCAACACCTTGTGATCGATAAACGATACTATCTGCTGATCTTGCACGATTATTTGAAAGTGGTCTAGCGTCTCCTGCGGCTGGCTCAGGATAAACAGGTCGAGCGCTTCGCGATCCTCTTTGGACATTCGCATCCGGGCGGTCCAACTCTCGTACTCGTGGGAGCGGATAACAATTTCGTGAGAATCGATCACTAGCCCGGCGTTAGAGAAAAACCGCTGCCATTCCGCCCAGTTGTAACTGCGAACGTGGGTGGGATCGCGTCGCTGTTCCATTTCATTGATGAACTCGTCGAGCTCTCTATCGTCTGGTGAGACAGAGTCCATCAGGACAAACCGGCCGCCGGGACGCAGGATCCGTGCAACTTCACTCACAAATGCCTGGGGATCGGAAAAGTGATGCGGCGCGATTCTGCAGGTGACGATATCAAACGAGGCATCAGCAAAGGGCAAATCTTCCGCGTCGGCCAGTTCAAACGACGCATTCTCGATGCCGTTTTCAGCGAAAAAATTCTGCGCTGCAGCCAGCATACGCGGTGTCAGGTCGCTGACGACGATGTGCTTGACCTCAGGAGCGAGGTGCAGGGCGGTGTGACCCCCTCCAGTAGCGATGTCGAGCGCTTCATCCTGAGGTGTTGCCTCGCTGAGTTCAACTATGCGAACAAGATCCTGGCCGGTCCGGTGCATTGGTGACTCAACGTAGTCCTGAGCGGTATCGCCAAAGGCCTTCTGTACCTGAATTTTGTGCTCGTTTGAAGCAGAATGCTGTGCCACTCGATTCCCTTTCTCGAATTTTTCCTGATCCAAATTGCGGACTATCATGCCGCCGGTTCTGATACTTCCGATACAGAAACCACGTCGTCTTCAAATGGCTCTTCAAGGCTGGGCTGTTGAATGTCTGGATTCAGAGCTGGATTGCCCTTCATTCTTCTCCACATCAAAACTACTGGAATCGGGGCTATGAAGGCAAATGAGAGCCAGGCTGCAGCCAGGCCCAGGTCAAGTACTTGAATGATGAGAAATGAAAGGATCACCCCGGACCAGATGTCGATCGAATTCGCGATCATCGGGAATCTGGAGTCGCCCGTCCCTCGCAACGCCCCCGAGAAAACCAGCATAAGCCCCCAGATAGCGGGCGAGAATGCAAGCGCTCGCATCGCGCCAGTTCCAATATCGATTACCTGTGGATCACTGGAAAAAATCATCATGATTTGCCTGGCGAGAACAAAGTAGACCAAGCCAATAACGCCCATCCAGAGAGCGGCAAACTGCGCTGAAATTTTCGCCGCAGCTTGCCCTTCGGCGGGTTTCTTGGCCCCAACCGATTGCCCGACCAGCGCCGTTGCTGCCATTGCGAGACCTAAACCTGGGAGAAACGCAAGCGAAAGAGCGTTAAAAACGATTCTATGCGCAGCAAGAGCCGGCGTACCAAGCACCGCGACAACCGCGGTCAGTACTGCGAAACCGAACGAGATCGATATCTCCTCAATCGTCATCGGTCCGCCAATGGAAACGATTGATCGCACAGATTCAGCTTGCGGTAGCCAGTCAAATTTCCCGGAGAGAGAGAATGCCCGGTCTGACAAGAGAATAACGGCAAACATCAGAATTACTTCCGCCGTCCAACCGGCAGTTGTACCGATGGCCGCGCCTCGTACCCCAAGTTCAGGTAGACCAAGGTGACCGAAAATTAGCAGGTAGGCAACCACGGAATTGACGATGACCGCGAGAGCAGTAGCCAGCATTGGGGTTTTGGTGTCACCTGAGCCTCGAAGTATGCCGCTGAGGACAAAGACCAGGGTGGCGATGCCCAACGAAAGCGCGACTATCTCCCAGTATTCGACTGCAAGCACCTCAACTGCCGGATCCATGCCGAAGAACCCGATCATCTGGTCACTGAACGTGTAACTAATGATCGACAGCGGAATCGCAACAAGAACTCCCAGAAATATGGTCTGTTTGGCGGCTTTGCTGGCCTGGGCTTCATTTTTCGCGCCAACTGCTTGAGCGACCAGCACCGACCCGCCTACTTCGACGCCAATCATCGCAACGAGCATGATGAAAATGAGCTGCGAGGCGGCTCCGACGCCTGCCAGTGCGTCTTCACCGAGCCTCGAGACCAGGTAGGTATCGACGACCTGGATGCTCGTCATGAAGAGTCCCTGGAGCATCGCTGGCCAGGCGAGCAGCATGACCCGCCGGCGCATGCGTTGCTCCGGCGTCGCATCTTCAGGTATTCCGATCCCGAACCAGCGGAAAACTCGATTCATCTACTCAGCACCTTCATTGTCAGCGTGATTGGGCGAGGTGATCGTGGCAAAGCCGGATACTACGCAATCAACGGTGAACTCTGCGAGATGGTCAGCCTCAACTTCATCAAGCTTCTGGATAATCGAATTGAGCACGACGCCGTCCAGCATGGCGATCAACATGAGATTTGCCAGACGCTCGGTATCTTCATCAGTAACTTCAGACGTTGCTCGCTGCTGCAGGGCATCTCGAACGAGACTCTCAAAAAATGCGCCAACCTGATCAGCCATTGGTCCCCACTGCTCAGAGCTACCTCCACCGAGCGCCTCCCGAAAACCCATCATCAACTGGTAATCGTTCGGTTCGCGAATCCCGAACCTGAGAACTTCTAGTAGCGCATCTTTCAGGCGAACGATGGCCGGTCTGGTGCGAGGCAGCCTGCGTAACCGGTCCAGTAGTCGCCTGAACTGCTCCTCGCTCACCTGGTACAACAAATCACTCTTGTCCTGGAAATGAAGGTAGATCGTGCCATGAGAGATGCCCGCACGCGAGGCAATATCCCGAACCGTTACATTGTCATATCCATTGTCAGCGAACAGAACTCTGGCTGCCTCAACAATGAGTTGCCGGGTCTGTTCTGTTTCCTGTTCCCGGCGTGTCATTGAAGTCAAGCGATTCACCGATGCGCGTAATGACCAATGGTCATCGAATGAACAATGGTCATTTTACTGCTTCCCCTGACGCTGTTCAACCACGAAACCAGGCTTGGATGATTGCTCGTTTTTTGCAGTGGGCAATGAAGATAAAGTTTGACAACCCGTTCAGCAAGCGCGAAACGCATGCGTTGAGCATGCAGAATTGGATGACAGTTGACACGCCTCAGTCCAGTTGCTACCATCGTTTCAAATTGAATAGCCCTGTGTTTATCCAGAGTGGTGGAGGGAAACGGCCCTGTGAAGCCCGGCAACCGGCGCAATGCGCAAAGGTGCCAACTCCGGCGGGACTGCGAAGCCCGCAAGATGAGCAAAGACGTCACTCCACCGGATACAAAAGATCTGGTGGTTTTTTATTACCTCTGAAGGCGCAGGGAATCTGCTCTAAACAAGCGGGAGACGCTGCGCCGCGATGTGCAACAACTGGCTCAAAAAAAGCAATACGTTTGCCTATCCAGCGCAACCTGAATCAAGCAACTGTTGGCCAAGCTGGAAGGTAATGCAATGACACCGGATGGATGGACCCCGAACCCGCTACTCAAGTACTGTCAGATAGCTGACTCCCAGGATCCGTTTGTAACTGAATCGGGTGAGATTCTGCCCGATGTCACCCTGGCATATGAAACCTGGGGGCAACTCAATGCCGACCGGGACAACGCGCTATTGGTGATTCACGCACTTACCGGTGATGCCCACGCCGCTTCACACCCGGAGATTCAGTATGACCGGCCAGGGTGGTGGGAGCCACTGATAGGCGAAGGTCGGCCAATTGACACGAACAAGTATTATGTCATATGCGCCAATTCACTAGGTTCCTGCTACGGATCCACGGGTCCAGGTTCCACGTCGCCAGACGGAACAGCCTACCGGCTACGGTTTCCGCAGCTAACCGTTCGCGATCTCGTCTCGGCGCAACTCCGGCTGCTCGAAAAGCTGAGCATTGATCATCTCGCCTGCGTGATAGGCGGGTCACTGGGCGGGATGCAGGCGCTGGAGATGACGATCATGCAACCTGACCTTGCGGAGCGCGCCGTAATCGTCGCCGCCTCTGGTCGATTTCATAGTCAGGGAATCGCCTTCAACGAGATACAGCGACGAGCGATTATGCTGGATCCAGCCTGGGACAATGGCAACTATCGATCAGGCGCTGATCCTGACCAGGGAGTAGCGCTGGCACGCATGCTGGGTATGGTGACCTATCAGTCAGACGCCGGCATGAGCAGGCGGTTTGATCGAAATGTGGCTCGCTATCACGCCTGGCCTGAGTTCCAGAACAAGTACGACGTCGAAGGCTACCTCCACTATCAAGGCGACAAACTCGCCAGGCGATTCGACGCTAACACCTACCTGTATCTCTCACGAGTCATGGATTCACACGACATCGGTCGCGGTCGAACTGGGTACCTTGAATCAGCCGCATCGATTCGCGCTCGCGCATTGTTTATTGGCGTAAGTAGCGACATTCTTTTTCCTACGGTGCATGTGAAAAATATCGCCGATGCAATCCGGACAACAGGCGGCTACGCAAAGTACTGGGAACTTCAGACGGACGATGGGCACGACGCGTTCCTGAAGAATTTCAGTTATTTCGAAGATGTAATTCGTGAAGGTATCGGATCTATCAACGAGACCAGTGTCTACGACGCCGTTCAACAGGAGGTTCTGGCTGCCATCGAAGATTAGCTCGCCTGTTGCATCCCAAACCTGGCTTGCATCAACGCTTCCAGCAGGCAGGCAATGACGACCAGCAAGGTGCCATTAAACGGAGATAGCACGCCAAACGCGTTGAGCAACAGCAATGCAACGATGACGATCGCCGATAGATAGCCCTGCCGGCGCGCCTGAAGAAACACATCTCGTTTCCTGTTTGCCCGGTGCATCCTTATACCAAATGCGTAGGCTGGAAGCGCCGCCAGCGTCGCCAGAGCGACAGTGAATGGCAATAACAGAACCAGCAGTTGTCCTCGGGAAATCACCTCATCCGGTGAGGTGAAAATGAGGACGTAACCGAACAGTGACCAACCAGCAACGGCTTCAACATCATAGTAGGGGGCGTGTAACAGCCGGGCTATCGGGATGAATGTTACGGCTGGCGCAGCGATCAGGAGCAGATACGTCAGCAACGAATATCTGCTGAAGGCTGGCTCCTGTCCTGCATCTTTCACCGTCATCATGTACCCCAGCGCAATCCACAGATTCAAGCAGATTCCAACCAGCAAGATTCCATGTAGAACGCGAAGCATATGTACGTACACCTCCGTCCGAAGTGTAGCACAATGACATGCAGTCACATCCGTCTGACAGGTACTATTGGTCTTGTAGAAATCGGTCACGAAGCTGGGACACGACGTGTCTGGATCGCAGCCATTAGAAATTGTCGCCGGCGATGTTGTCGAACTCCGTAAACCTCACCCCTGCGGATCTCGCGAGTGGACCGTCACCGGATTAGGGGCAGATATACGAATGCGGTGCAATGGTTGCGGTCGGAGAATTCTGCTGCCTCGAAGAACTCTAAACAAACGGCTAAAGAGATTTGTGAGCCGCGGACCGGCGTTTGAAGTCGCCGAGAGCTTGCTCAACCCCGAGTCAGAAGCAGATTCCACTTCTGAAAGCTGAATTTCAGCAACCCCTCAACGGGCAGATTATCTGGTCAAGAGTCGTTCAAGCAACGCCATCCGCACATAGACACCGTTCTCCGCCTGACGGAAATACGCAGCCCTGCCATCCACGTCGACGTCAGGGTGTATTTCATCCAGCCTCGGCAGTGGGTGCATCACTACCGCAGTCTCAGACATCAGGCCGAGGTGTTCGGTCGTGAACTGGTACTGACCGGCAATCTTCAAATAACTCGCTTCGTCTGGAAATCGTTCTCGTTGAACCCGGGTCACATAAATCGCGTCTGCTTCACTCGCGGCGGTGTTGAGGTCGACACCTGTTTCAACATCAATGCCAGCCTCCTCAATCTCGTCGAGAATATCAGCGTTGATCTCAACACCTTCTGGAGCAACCAGCAACAGTTTGCACGCCGTCGTTTGGGTCAGGAGAACGGCAAGCGAACGCGGGGCACGACCGTATCGAAGGTCTCCGACCAGGGCAATGTTCAGATTGTCAATTCGACCCAGCTCTCGTTTCAGCGTATAGAGATCCAGGAGCGCCTGAGTCGGGTGTTCGTTTGCGCCGTCGCCGGCATTGATTACTGGCACCTTCGCCACCGCTGCGGCTCTGTCTACCTCTCCGGCAACTGGATGACGGATCACGATCCCATCGGCATAGGATTCGATGATCCGGACCGTATCCTCAATGGATTCGCCCTTGGCGGCGGACGATGTTTCAGCTGCCATTTCAGATGAAATCACCTGCCCGCCAAGGCGAAACATCGCAGACTCAAAACTCAGGCGGGTGCGTGTGCTCGGCTCATAAAATACCGTTGCGAGAATCTTGCCCTTCAGGATATCCAGCCCGCCGTCCTGCAAGGCGTTACGCAGTTCATCGGCACGTAGCAACAGAGCATCCAGCTGAGAACGGTTAAATTGACGAACACCAAGAATATGTTCAGGCTTCATCTACAGATACATCACTTCCTGCAATTTCGACGATTGATCCACGATCGTTGATGATTTTACTTGCCGGTTCGGCGAAAGGTTGCTGTCTGCGATTCAGGGATCGGTTGACCGCCCGATACTTAATACTGGCAATCTTTGCTATCATCTTGGACAGTCGGTGGGTTGATTGATACCGGCGAATCCCAGTTACTCTCTTGATGTGGGGACGTGTTGGCCCGTGACCTTTTTTGCCCGATCTTTCAACATCGGACGAGTCAGCGGAGTGAATGTCCGAATCCACCCGACGTTCGCATTGCTGTTCTTCTGGGTAATCTATCAGTGGGGAATCACGTCTGGCGCAGGGATTCGCGGGATCGTCTTTGGCAGCGCAATCCTGATCGCAATTTTCGGCTGTGTCCTTGCCCACGAACTTGCCCATTGCGTCGTTGCTATCAGGAACGGACTGCGAGTTCGCGACATCACCCTGCTCCCGATCGGCGGGGTCGCCAGAATCGAACATGCCTCGGTGCCTCCACGCACTGAAACAATCATTGCCCTTGCCGGCCCCGCCATGAATATCCTGATCGCACTGCTCTTGACACCTGCCGTACTGCTCATCGCCATTGCCAATAATCTGGACAACGCATTCGGCGTATTACTGTACGCTGAAAAAATCTCCGTCGGCGGCTTCATCCTCTATATCTGGATTGCCAATGTCGTGCTCGCTATCTTCAACCTTCTCCCTGCGTTTCCCATGGATGGCGGCCGGGTGCTCCGTGCCCAGATATCAACGAAACGAGATCGGCAGTCAGCGACCAGGCTGGCGATCACCATCGGCAGGATATTCGCAATTGGATTGGCGCTTGTCGGTGTGGTGTCAGGCGACTACCTGCTGTTGATCGTGAGCCTGTTTGTCCTGATAACCGCGCAGATTGAAGCGCGGCATGTCAACATCGAATCCGCACTGAAAAATCTTGAGGTTGGACAGTTTGCCTTGTGGGAGTCTGGCGGGATCGACCCGGCTTCTTCACTCGCGAAAGCCACCTATGATGGACCGCGTGATCAGGTCGTGACTCGGAACGGCAAGGTCATTGGCATGCTCTGGCGCAATGAACTCCTGAAACACCTCAACGGCTCGCATCACGATCTCACCGTTCGCGATATTATGGACCGGCAATTTCACAACGTGGACAGTTACGATTCCGTCTACGATGTTCATCTCTGGCTGATGGAGTCAAATAGATCTGCTGTTGCTGTCGTTGAGAATGGCTCCTACCGAGGAATTTTCACCGGAGATCGCCTGCTGCATGTGTATGAAACCGTCGGTGAACGAGAATGGCCCTGGAAATTCAACCTGTTGATCGGTTACGCAAGCCGTTTGAAAATCGGATAGCGACCTACTGGACGAACACCGGTATACTTGGGTCATTCAGTCTTCGATGATTACCGTCGACATCGCGTTCATCGGAAGACGAAAATGCAGCAACCTGCAACACGAAACCTGGCAACTGAAGGAGTTGAACTGTGAAAGTTTCCACCCGTGGTGAATACGGCATGCGGGCGATGGTGGAGCTGTCACGCCGCTTTGGCGATGGTCCGGTATCTCTAACCGAGATCGCGGAAACATCGTCTGTCCCGCCAGCATATCTCGAACAAATCGTCGGTCCACTTCGCGAAGCAGAACTGGTGAAGTCAACTCGAGGCGCTCACGGTGGTTACCAGCTCACTCGCCACCCATCCGAACTGGTGGTTGGTGAGGTCTACCGGGCATTGGAAGGTCCTGTCGCTCCGATGAGCTGCGTCTCCGAAGCTACAGACGCGATTTGCCCGTTGATAGATGGCTGTGCAACCAGGTTCATCTGGCTGAAGGTCCGCGACAGCATCGTTGACGCATTGGATTCGATGACTCTCGCCGATTTGCTTAGAGCCAATGGTGAGACAGTCGTAGAACCACCGGCGAGCAGCCGGTTGACAGCCCCGTTGGCGGCAAGCGCGACGTGAGGGCGTTCAGAGTCCGGTGCTGCGCCGGATGACGATACCAAAAAACGGCAATACCCCCGGCAATTCAGACATGATCTATCTCGATCACGCGGCAACGACCCAGGTTGATCCTGCTGTCTTTGACGCTATGCTGCCATTTTTCAGTGAGAAATTCGGGAATCCGAGTAGCGTACACGCATTCGGGCAGACCGCTCGCGCCGCTGTGGATTCGGCGCGAGGCTCCATCGCGAAGATCCTGAATTGCTCCCCTCGCGAGATCGTCTTTACCAGCGGCGCAACAGAATCAAACAACCTTTCAATCCGTGGACACATCCTGGCTCGACAACGGTCTGGCTGTGCAACTAATCACATCATCACGACAGCGATCGAACATCACGCAGTGCTGGAGGTCGTTGAAGATCTGAGTCGGGATGGCATCGAATTTACCGTGGTCCCGGTTGGAGCAGATGGCATCGTTCAACCTCAAGATGTTGAAGCCGCAATACGGCCAGACACATCTCTGATCTCGGTCATGTACGCAAACAATGAAATCGGCGCCATTCAGCCGATTGCGCAGATTTCCGAAATCGCTCGTCAGCGGGGAATCTTGTTTCATACTGACGCGGTACAAGCCGCAAACTACCTGTCATTGGATGTTAATGCACTCGGCATTGATCTACTGTCGTTGAGTGCGCACAAACTGTATGCGCCAAAGGGAGTTGGCCTGCTGTACGTCAGAAGCGGAACCGATCTGAGTTGGCTTCAGGTAGGCGGTGGTCAGGAGTACGCCCGCCGCGCGGGAACTGAGAACGTGCCAGGCATCGTCGGGTTGGCCGCTGGTCTACAAGCGGCTTCTCAATTTCAGATCGAACGAGCGAAGCATGCGAAGTACCTTCGGGACCGAATTATCGAAAATGTTCTCGAACGAGTGCCAGAAAGTCAGTTGAATGGTCACCCGGATGAGCGATTGCCAAACAATGCCCATCTTTCCTTCGCGGGCGTGGACGGCGAAAGTTTGTTGATGGACCTTGACCTGAACGGAATCGCCGTATCAAGCGGGTCGGCATGTGCAAGTGGCTCAAATCAGCCGTCGCATGTTCTTCTTGCACTGGGACTTAGCACCCAATTGGCTGAAGGTTCTTTGCGGATCACAGTTGGTAAAGACAACACTGTCGATGAGGTCGACCGAGCCATTGATGCGATTATCTCAGCGGTTAGCCGCATCCGAATGGTCTCAAATTCTCTGATCTAATCGGGCGGTTCAGGAATCTCATCGATAGATGAAAGTCCGAAATATCTCAGAAACACATCCGTCGTGACATACTCGTTGGGATTTCCTGGCGCTTGCCGCCGGCCGGCTATCTCAATGAGTTCCCTGGAAACCAACGTGCCAAGCACTCCACTAGAGTCTACACCGCGAAGACTTTCGACCTCTGCGCGTGTGACTGGTTGTTGATAAGCGATGATCGCTAACGTTTCCAATGCGGCTGTCGAGAGGCGCACGGTACGTTCGATTTCCAGCAGATTACGCACGAGCAGTCCGTATTCAGGGGCGGAGACGAGTTGCACCGCGCCATCGTGATGTTGCAGGCGAATTCCCCGGTGCGATTCCAGAAGTTGCCGGTCCAGCTCATTGACCGCCGCCTCCGTCTCCTGCATCGTCCACTTCAGAACTTGCGCTAGATGTCGAATCTCTACGGGTTCGGCGGCGGCAAACAGCAAGGCTTCAATGACCGAGATTCGCGCGTTCTCGTCTTGAGCAGGTAATTTAATCTGACGTGGCTCAATCATTTGGTTCCCTGGATCCTTCAGGGATGACGGCTTCAAGGATGACGGAAGGTGACTGAAGATAGATCGGACCAAATTGCTCTGTCTGGACAACTTCAATCCTGCGACTATGTAGCAGCGACAACACCGCAATAAATCCGGCTACCACTTCCGACCGATTTGTGTAATTCGCAATAGACCCGAACCGGATGCGCACCTTAGATCTCAACACCGCATTCAGAATCTTTCTGGTCATCACCGCCGTGGAGACAATACGGCTCAACGCAACGACTCCTGGCGCAGCTTCTCCGCGTGCTCGCACCTGTCCCATCAACTGTTGCAATCGGCTGATCGTAGGGAGGACAACCCGCAGACGAACTGGAAAATCTGGTTTCGGAGATCCACCTGGATAGGCCCTGAAGTGCTTTTCTTCCGAATCCTGTAACTGCAAGGCGAGCTGTCTTGCTCGTTTGTACTCCTTGAGCTGATTCACGAGGTCGTCAAAGGAGTCGTCAGCCAGTTCGTCGTCCTCCGATGGCAAAAGGGATCGGCTTTTTATCACCAGAAGTTTCGCCGCGACTCGGGCAAAATCCGCCAGCAACTGAGGCGGAGGATCCCGCATTTCAGTGATGTATTGCAAAAACCCGGTGGATACCACGACGAGCGAGACGTCAGACACTGCCAGTTTCCGCTGTTCTATCAGCCGGAGAAGTACGTCAAGTGGACCTTCAAAACCTTCAAGATGTAGTTGGTAGTCCGAAAGCTGTACGGTGGCATTCACAGGTAGACCTCGCTGTCAGCCAACATTAATGCGCGCAGGGAGTCATCATTCGCAGCCAGTGTCACATTCTCGTGCATAGCTATAAAGTAGCAACTACGCTGACTAGCTCCTGCTTCCCAGGCTAGCTCTGCTCCAAGCTCGGCGTGGTTGTCCGCCAGGTACAGGCCGTGAACGTAGTATGGAGTCCCAGGTGTTGTCAGAATACCAATTAAATCCGGTGCGACTCTCCGGCCAAGCACCAACATAATCCGGTGGATAAGCCGAACCCGGCCATCCCCGTCTGCCTTGCCAACATCATGGAGCAGAGCCGCTTGAAGCAAATCAGGATCCCGCACACCTTCCTCTACCAGATGACTCCAGACGTTGAGGTGGTGGGCGCGATCAAACGGGGACAAGCGACGTAGCAATTCCCACTGTTGATCCGAGTCGAGCACCGTTTTCAACCTGGTGTCAATAGCTGGAACTTGACGGTAGGTCAGTGCCTGGATGAACTGCCTCACCCTGCTCTCTACGACAGACAAACCACCGCAAAAAGAGATCGAAAATTGAACGACGTTGGCGGTTGTAATCATGAAAATGCGCTACCGACGACATGATCGAGAAGAAACCGCAACACCGGACCATACATCGCCGCGAGAATGTTTCCCGGCAGAATAATCAACAGTATCAGAATACCAATACCATACTGGTCCAGCCGAGCCATGTATGGGAACCAGAAATTAGGCAGGATGCCAGCAAGTATTTTTGATCCATCCAGTGGCGGAATTGGAACCATGTTGAAAGCTGTCAGCAATAAGTTCAAGAAGATAAGCTCAGAGAAAAAGAGGTTAAGCGGATCATCCAATGTCAGGTTGCCATATCGAAAGGGAATAACCAGCACGGTCGCCAGAACAAGATTTGACGCTGGCCCGGCGATAGCAGTTAACGCATAGCCCCATTTTCCACCACGCATGCGATTAATATTGACCGGCACTGGCCGACCCCAGGCGATCACGCCGATGCCGAGCGCGAGAAGGATCATCATGAAAAAACCAATAGGATCAAGATGGGACGCTGGATTCAGAGTCACTCTGCCCTGAGAAGCTGCAGTCGTGTCGCCAAGCTGGTATGCAGTCCAGGCGTGCATGAATTCATGAATGGTTACGGCTATGATGAACGCGAGTATCGTGGCAATAAAGGTATCCGGTTCGAAATCAATGCTTCCGAATTGATCGAACACGGTTTGCTAAGACCTTTCATTCCAGGAGACCGACGACAGCCGTAGACAAAACGTGCCACGGCGGGAACCGTGGCACGTAGGCTTGTCACACTTCAGTTTAGTCGTCAGGTGTTGAGCCTGCGTAGAGATGACAGGCAACCATGTGGCCGCCACCCTGGTCAACGAAGAGCGGATCTTTTTCCATACACACCGGCATCACATACGGGCAGCGCGTGTGGAAATGACAACCAGAGGGTGGATTTATCGGGCTCGGGACATCGCCGGTCAGGATGATACGTTCCCGGCGTTTTTCAACAATTGGGTCAGGGATCGGCACTGCCGAGAGCAGCGCTTTGGTGTACGGGTGCAATGGGTCTTCGTAGAGCGCATCCCGATCGGCGAGTTCCACAAATTTGCCCAGATACATCACGACAATGCGGTCTGAGATGTGCCGGACGACGGAGAGGTCATGGGCGATAAACAGATAGGTGAGATTGAACTCCTCCTGGAGATCCTCCATCAGGTTGATAATCTGCGCCTGGATCGAGACGTCGAGCGCGGATACGGGTTCATCAGCGACGATGAATTCGGGGTTAGCCGCCAGGGCTCTGGCCACACCGATTCTCTGTCGCTGCCCGCCTGAAAACTCGTGCGGATACCGGTTTGCGAAATACGGATTGAGACCGACCGTTTCCAGTAGCTCCCGAACGCGGTCGTTGCGTTCGTTTTTCGGGACGAGATCGTGGATCGCCATCGGCTCGCTAATGATCGAACCAACGGTCATGCGTGGATTCAACGACGCGTACGGATCCTGAAAGATCATCTGTAGGTGCCGCCGCATCCGGCGCATTTGCCCGCCGTCCAGATCGGTAAGCTCGGTGCCGTTAAAATTAACTTTCCCTGACGTTGGTTCGTAGAGTTGCAAGAGCGCGCGACCGGTGGTGCTTTTACCGCACCCGGATTCCCCGACAAGGCCGAGCGTTTCACCGCGTTTCACCTGGAATGTCACACCATCAACTGCTTTAACAGCGCCGACTTGCCGCTGGAAAATGATTCCCTGAGTCAGCGGAAAATGCATGACGAGATTATCAACATCAAGCAGGATATCGTCACCTGAGGCATTGCTATCAGCGGGAGTAGTTACATCTGTCGCTGTCACGATACTTTCGGCCCTTCTTTGGTCACTTCCTCCCAGAACCAGCAGGCGGATTTATGATTCTCGCCGACCTCAACAAGTGGCGGGTTGGCGGTTTCGCATTTCTCCCGTGCGTAGTCACATCGAGGCAAAAACGGGCACATATCAGGCAGGTCAATAAGATCTGGCGGTAGGCCGCGAATCGGATCAAGTTTGACCCTGGTACTCTCATCCAGTCGTGGAATAGAGTTTAACAACCCGACGGTGTAGGGGTGTTTTGGGTTTCCGAACAATTCTTCGGCAGAAGCAGTTTCAACAACATGACCGGCGTACATGACATTGATCCGATCGCTCATACCGGCCACCACGCCAAGGTCGTGGGTAATGAGCATGAGCGCTGAATTATGCTCCAGCTGCAAGCTGCGCATCAGATCCAGAATCTGAGCCTGAATCGTAACGTCCAAAGCGGTTGTCGGCTCGTCGGCGATGAGTAGACTCGGATTGCATGACAACGCCATCGCGATCATGACGCGCTGACGCATACCACCCGAGAACTGGTGCGGATACTGATTGACCCGCTCTTCGGCATTTGGAATGCCAACCATCTGCAGGAGTTCGATCGCTCTCGCTCTTGCCTGGCTCCCGTTCATGCCCAGGTGCAGTTGCAATGTTTCGCCGATTTGCCTGTTAATAGTCAAGACCGGGTTGAGCGAAGTCATTGGATCCTGGAAAATCATGGCGATCTCATTGCCGCGAATGTTCCTGATCTCTTCGTCACTCATATCAAGAATGTTCTCACCCTTGAATATGATCTCACCGCTCACGATTTTCCCTGGTGGAGACGGAATCAAACGCATAAGCGACATCGCGGTGATGCTCTTGCCGCAACCTGATTCGCCTACTATTCCCAGTGTTTCACCAGGGTAAATTTCAAATGAAACGCCATCAACGGCCTTCACGACCCCGTCTTGAGTGAAGAACTGTGTGTGAATATCCTTCACTTCAAGGAGTGGTTCCATTGCAACCCCTTAATCTCTTCTCTACCAGTTGAATGAGATTCAACTCCCCAACCTCGCTACCGCCAGAGTCTGTGTCCCCAACACAAATAGCTTATCAATCTGGATCCCTCAACTGCGCTGTTGCCAGACTATATTCTTAGCCTTTGCCATTCGCAAGTTGTTGGAACCACATTGATTCACTTCAAGCACATCGGTAGCGATTTGGAGTATAGCATGACATCGGAACCGTCAACCGGTTACGAAATGAATTCCTTCCTACCATGATCCTAATGAATCGGCACGCGTGTTATATAGTGGCTGTAGTCTGGATTTTGTCCGCGAACAATGCTGAAGAACAGTTCCTGCAACTGATGAGTCACCGGACCTCTTTCTCCAGTGCCGATGGCACGGCCATCAATTACTCCTACCGCGGCAATCTGTGCCCCGGTCCCGCAGACAAAAGCTTCTTCGGCGATGTACAGCTCGGATCTATCAATTGGACGCTCTTCGACGGAGTACCCGAGTTCTCTGGAGAATTCGATGATCGAACTACGGGTAATGCCTTCCAGAATGTCGCCCACTACCGGAGCGGTGACAACCGTTCCACGCCGGACAATGAAAAAGTTCGCTCCGCTCGCTTCAGAAACTTTGCCTTGAGAGTTGAGCATGAGCGCATCGTCTGCGCCTGCTTCGGCAGCCTGATCTTTGGCAAGTGCGGAATTAATATAAGCGCCGGTAATCTTGCCCCGGCTTGGAATGTTATTGTCAGTGCTTCGCACCCACGCCGACACAAACAGCTTCAGCGGTCGGTCCATCGCAAAATAATCACCAAATGGAATCATATATATGGAAAGGTCGTCCTCGATACCCTTCAGTTGAGGCGAGAGTGCGATCTCAGATTTGTATACAAACGGTCGAATATATATATCTGATTGCGGATTGTTTTTCAGCACGAGCTCCTGAATAATGTCTGCTGCCCCATCAGCATCCACAGCCAATTCGGCTCGCAAAAAACGTGCACTATCCATCAGCCGGCGAGTATGATCGTTCAATCTGAATATATTTAACGTTTCACCGGAAGCATCAAGGTACCCACGAATACCCGCAAATGCTCCGGTTCCATACTGCAAGGCATGAGTGGCGATGCTTACCTTGGCATCTTCGATCGGCACAATACTTCCGTGAAAATATGCGTAAGGCAGCAAATCGATTTGCATCTAGCTTCTCCCTGGTTCTGGTCTCAGGGGACTTCGAGACCGAGCAAAGGCGATCATCGTCTATCGAGCATTGTACCGTGATAACGGCTGCTCACAAATTCTGGTGTTTGACGGAGGTCCGTCGCTCGGCGTACACTGCGTGTCCGTACACTGTGACAAGGAGTGGTCGGTGTCAGATTCTACTGACGTGCGGTACTGGATTGGATTTCAACGAATACCAGGTATAGGTCCGGCGCGGCTCGCCAGTCTGCTGGAACTTTTCGATTCGGTTGAATCAGCCTGGTGCGCATCGATTTCTGACCTGACCGCCGCAGGGGTCAACCCGACCATGGCGGACAACATCGTTCGAGCTCGCGAGAGAATAGACCTTGATGGAGAGATGACCAGATTGACTCGGTCTGGCATTACAGCGATCCCTCTCGATGACCACCGCTATCCACGACTTCTACTGCAAATCCCCCATCCTCCGACTCTGCTTTACGTCCTCGGTGAGATCGAACCAACCGATGAGCTGGCTGTTGGGATCGTTGGCACTCGCCGCATGACAACCTATGGTGCGGATATGGCGAGAAGGATTACCGAAGACCTGGCAGGCGCCGGGGTGACCATCGTTAGCGGACTTGCCCTGGGTGTTGACACAATCGCTCACCAGACAGCGCTCGAACATGGAGGGCGAACTATCGCCGTATTCGGCTGTGGGCTTGACACCGTCTATCCGCCTAAAAATCGTCGCCTGGCGCAAGCGATCATCGAGCACGGAGCGCTTGTGAGCGAGTTCCCGATCGGAACGAAACCGGATGCACGGAACTTTCCCGTTCGAAACCGCATCATAAGCGGATTGTCCAGAGGAATTCTGGTAGTTGAAGCGCCAGTAAAAAGTGGCGCACTGATCACAGCAACGTATGCCGGGGAGCAGGGCCGGGATGTTTGGGCCGTACCTGGATCGGCACTATCAAAATCGAGCAGCGGCAATCACAGTCTGATTCGAGATGGTGCAACCCTGGTAACAAGCGGGCAGGATATCCTGGAAGATTTGCAGATTGAATCGGTGACAGCAGCGGTCCAAACACGGATGTTGTTGCCGGAAACCGCCGAAGAGGAAAAACTGTACCGGATCATTGGCGCTGACCCGCGGCATATCGATGAATTGGCACGGGACAGCGGATTGACGATCCAGGAAGCCAATGGCACGCTGCTCGCAATGGAGCTGAAAGGTCTGATCCGGCAATCTGGCACTCAGCATTATGTAAGGGTATAAAATGGCGACCCTGGAATATCTGAGGAATAGTGATGATTGATCAATCTTTTTACGCGATTATTCCTGCTGGAGGAAGTGGCACGAGACTGTGGCCTCTCAGTAGAGCAAACAAACCGAAATTTCTGCTGCCTCTACCTGGACCGAGAACGATGATTCAGGAGACAGTACACCGGCTGAAACCTATCACCGACCCAACAGATCGATACATCATCACCGGCGCAGCCCATGCTGCAGCCATCGCCCGTCAGGTTCCAGAAATCCCAGACGAGCAGATCATCATCGAACCAACCGCAAGAGGGACCGGTCCAGCTATCGGACTGGGCGTTGCCATCGCCGCGCGTCGTGACCCTGACGCAATCACCGGATCGTTCGCTGCCGATCATGTTGTCGAACAACCTGAAGCGTTCATCGACACGGTGAAAGCAGCGATAGAAGTCGCGCGAGAAGGCTATCTCGTGACAATCGGCATACCTCCTGGACATCCCGAAACCGGGTACGGGTACATCCGGTCCGGCACGTCCATAGGACAATTTAATGGACTTCCCGCCTACAAGGTCGTCGAGTTCAAGGAGAAACCGGATTTGCCTACCGCGAAAAACTATGTTGAGAGCGGTGAGTATCTGTGGAACGCCAGCATGTTTGTCTGGAAGGCGTCGACGTTGCTGGAAGAGATGCACCGCTGGCTACCAGATGTCTACTCCGCGCTGGAGCGTATTGCCGATGTCTGGAACACGCCAAGCCGGGAGACAACATTTGCCAGAATCTGGCCATCGATCGAGAGCGTTACGATCGATCACGGAATATTGGAGCGGTCCGACCGAGTAGCGGTTGTTCCTGGAGATTTTGGCTGGAGTGATCTGGGTGACTGGCACGGGCTTGGTGAACTTCTCAGTCTCAACGACGAACAAAACGCGGTCGTCGGCTGTGACGTGATCGGTATTGACAGTCACGATACTGTTGTCTACGGAAATAATCGCACTGTCGCACTTGTTGGAGTGGATAACCTTATCGTTGTCGATACTCCCGATGTCATTCTGGTCTGCAATCGATCAAGAGCCCAGAGCGTTAAAGATATTGTTGAAGCGCTTAAGGGACGTAATTCGACTGAGTTGTTATAGTGAGCGGAGTGTTGAATTTTAGCCGCTCCATCGTATTTCTAGCATGTAGGAACTATGAGTATCAGTAAAACAAAAACAGATGAAAAAACCTCTAAAACAACCACGACGAAGAAGACAAGCCGGAAACGGAAGTCAACAAAACCCAAAAACAGGTTAGTTATTGTTGAGTCTCCGGCAAAAGCAAAAACGATCAAACGCTATCTCGGTCGTGGTTACGATGTTCAAGCTTCGATGGGTCATGTTCGGGACCTTCCCAAGAGTTCAATGGGTGTTGATATCGAACATGATTTCACGCCGAAATACCTGATCCCGCGAGACAAAAGCAAGACTGTCAAGGAACTGCGCAAACACGTCTCGAATGCGCGGGAAGTTATTCTGGCGACTGACCCTGACCGGGAAGGCGAGGCAATAGCCTGGCATCTCGTTGAGGCCACAAGGGTGGAGGATCAGCCTGTAAGCCGGGTCGTGTTCAATGAAGTGACACCGACTGCGGTTAAATCTGCGATCGACAATCCACGCAACATCGACATGCAGCTTGTTGAGGCGCAGCAAGCCCGGCGGATACTGGATCGCCTGGTCGGCTACTCGATTTCACCGCTTCTCTGGAAAAAAGTGAAGAGTGGTCTTTCGGCGGGAAGAGTTCAGTCAGCCGCGCTTCGAATAGTTGTTGAGAGAGAACGCGAAATTCAGGAATTTGTTCCGGTTGAATACTGGAACCTGGATGCCGATTTGCAAAAACAGCAGAAAAATGGCGACAAACCTTCGCCCTTTACCGCCAGGCTCAATCGGATTGATGGCAAAAAAGCCGAACTCAAGGATGGCGACACCGTTGAAGCCATTCTCCAACGCCTGGAAGGTGCTCGCTACAACGTTGCAGAACTGAAGGTTCGGCCATCGACGAGACGACCGGCTGCGCCGTTTACCACCAGCACACTACAGCAGGAATCATCGCGCAAGCTACGGTTCACCGTCCGAAACACGATGCGTCTGGCACAGGAGCTGTACGAAGGCATAGATATCGGTCCTGATGGAACCCAGGGACTGATAACCTACATGAGAACGGACTCCACCAATGTTGCCAGCTCTGCTCAGCAGCTCGCTCGTGAAGCGGTAGCCCAACACTACGGCAAGGAGTTCCTGCCGGATTCTCCTCCGGTCTATACCCGCAAATCGAAGGGCGCACAGGAAGCTCACGAAGCGATCCGACCGACCGACCCACGCAGGCACCCGTCGGATATGAAGAAATATCTCTCCAATTCACAGCTGAGGCTCTACCGGCTCATCTGGCAACGCTTTATTGCAAGTCAGATGCGTAACGCCATATTTGACGCCACTACTGCTGAAATTGACGCGACGTTGACGGATGGCACTTCCCCGTACCGGTTCCGCGCAACAGGCTCGGTCATCAAGTTCCAGGGCTTTCTGGCGGTGTACCGTGAAGGTCGCGACGATGAGCAAGAAGATGAGATTGACCGGAAAGCGCTTCCCGCGCTTGAGCAGGGTGAAGCCCTCGACCTCCGAAAACTCAAGCCGGAACAGAAATTTACGCAACCTCCTCCACGCTATTCAGAAGCTGCGCTTGTCAAAGCGATGGAAGAACGCGGTATCGGGCGTCCAAGCACCTACGCTCCCACCGTCGCGAACATTCGCAATAAGAACTATGTGACAGTCGAAGAACGCCAACTGGTGCCGACCGAGCTGGGGTTTGTCATCAACGACATCATGGTGGAGCACTTCCCATCGATTGCGGATTTCAACTTCACCTCAACAATGGAGCAAGAACTGGACGAAATCGCGACCGGCGAACGCCAGTGGGTACCGGTCTTGCATGATTTCTGGGAGCCTTTCGAGGCCACCCTGGATCGTGCTGAACGCACCATGGAAAAAGTGAAAATCCGTGACGAGCCGACCGGTGAGAACTGTCCAGAGTGCGGCGAGCCTCTTGTTATCAAGCTTGGAAAATTTGGCAAGTTTATCGCCTGTTCCGGATTCCCAAACTGCCGGTATTCCACTCAGCTTCTCGTGAAAATCGGAGTTGAATGCCCAACCTGTCACGAAGGTGATGTCGTTGAACGACGGTCGAAAAAAGGACGCGTCTTCTACGGGTGCAGCCGCTATCCTGACTGTGACTTTGTGAGCTGGGCTAAACCAACTGGCGAGCGCTGTCCCGAACCAGATTGCAACGGTGTGATGGTCCTCGCAAATCGCGCTGGAACATTGCAAAAGTGTCTGGACTGCGGCCACCGGGAACCGGTTCGCCAGGAATCCGACAATCCGGTGCTCGATTCGGTGGCGGATTAGCGAGCTGCTACCGGTCCGCGCTACATTCAGTATCGCGGTACTTTGCATTGGAAGGCAGTGCCCGATCATTGTCGAGCATGCATAACGCGCGATACTTGAAGCAGCACGAGCTGGAGCTTCCGGAGACATTTATGCTTTCGGTCATTGTCCCGGTGTTTAACGAGGAAAAGACTATCTCGGAGATCCTCTCGCGTGTGCGTGCCGTGCCGATTCCGAAAGAAATCATCGTCGTCGATGATGGATCCACTGACGGCACTCGCGAAATCCTTGCCTCCGAAGTACGAAGTACCGATACGAGGGTGTTTCTTCACACGAGAAACTTTGGCAAAGGCGGCGCAGTCAGAACCGGTCTCCAGAATATCTCAGGGGATATCGTGCTGATTCAAGATGCCGATCTTGAATATGATCCGCGAGATTACCCTTCCCTGCTTCGTCCGATTCTTGAGGGTAGGGTAAGCGCGGTATACGGATCTCGTTTTCTCGGCGAGCATAAGGCCATGTACTTCTGGCATGCCGTCGGCAACCGGTTCCTGACATTCGTTACAAATATCCTCTATGACACGACACTGACCGATATGGAAACGTGTTACAAAGTGTTTACCCGCGAGATCGCCGAACGGTTGCAGATCAAACAGGAACGCTGGGGGATCGATCCGGAAATCACAGCGAAAATTCTTCGAAGCGGGCACCGCATCTATGAAGTCCCAATTGCCTATGATGGTCGCGAGTTCTGGGAGGGCAAAAAGATTTCGTGGGCAGACGGTCTCGTTGTACTGAGAACCTTGCTCTACTACCGCGTATTTCGATAGCAGAATGAGAATCTGAACCAATGGTGAGTTGATCCTATGACATCAGTCGCTCTGGCAATTGATCTCGGCGGCACAAACCTTCGAGGCGCAGTGATAACCAGTACCGGTCAGATTCTCGTCCGGCACTCCCGGAAAACTCGAGCCCACGAAGGTCCGGACGCGGTCATACAACGGATCGATGAGTTGATTCAGGAGCTGGCCGAAGAAGCTGATCTTGAGCAGGACGTCGCGGTAGGTATAGCTGCGCCAGGTCCCCTTGATCCGTACTCGGGAATCGTCCACTTCGCTCCGAATCTGCCAGGATGGATCGACATTCCATTGCGAGACAGACTGGCAGCGTTGACAAACCGCAGAATCTACATCGGAAATGACGGCAATGCCGCTGCTCTCGGGGAATACTATTTCGGCCGGACAAAAGAAGTTCGCCATCTGATCTACGTTGCCCTTGGTACCGGGTTTGGCGGTGGTGTTATTTCAAACGGCGGGCTTGTGGACGGCAAACGAGGTCTAGGCGCTGAAATTGGACACATCCCGGTGGCCCTTACTGGACCCCGCTGCTCGTGCGGGTCTATCGGACACGTCGAAGCGTTTTGTTCCGGTTGGGCTATCGCTCGTGATGCCCGTTTGCTGGTCGAAACCGGACGTGGCGACGCGATAGCGGCGGCATCCGAAAGTGGGTTGATCGACGCCAGGGCGGTCCGGTCCGCGGCCGAACGAGATGATCCGGCGGCAAAACACATTCTACATTCAGCGGGTTGGGCACTCGGGGCAGGTCTCGCTAGTTTTGTGAATATATTCAATCCTGAGATGATCGTGATTGGCGGTGGTCTTGCGGATATAGGCGATTTCCTCATGATCCCGGCAAGGGAGTCTCTGCAGTTATATGCAATCCCCGCGATAGCAGAAGACGTACAAATCACCTACTCGAACCTCGACACCCGAACCGGAATTTATGGCGCTGCGGCGCTCGTTTTTCACGACATGCTGTGACCGGACACCAGAAACAGAGCATGCTGTACGTTCATTCCGCCGGGTTGACGTTGAATTTTGAGACATGCTATAGTCCCAGTTCAGGAATGCAGACTGCCACCAAGACACAATATTGACTCAGGATCTGCCCACGACGGCCAGATCAACTGCGAATCAGGTTCTACGGGAGAACTGGCTCGTGGTAGTGTGGAGTTTATCCTGAACGCTCATTCCACGGGGGTGGCGGAGTGAATGCGAACCGTATTTGTAGGCAAGAATCTGGTGAGGATATGACACCTTTTCGACTTGTGTCGAAAGACTCAATTTTCTCGTATGACCTTGCTTTTTGCTCAACCTGGTCTGTCTATTCCCATCCACCGCTCGAGCGCGTAGCCCACATTGACCTGATTTGTATACCTGAACACCCTCGTTGAAATTCAGGATGTAGCTGAGAGGAAGCCATTCACCATGCTTCGATTTATCGGTGGAAGAGTGTTGTGGTTTATCCCGACTATTATGGCCGTTTCGATTGTGACTTTTCTGCTGATTCAGGCTACGCCTGGCAGCGCCTTCCAGCCCGAGTCTGCCAATAACCTGCGTCCTGAAATCGTAGCTCAGATCGAACGTGAGTATGGTCTCGACAAACCTGTTCCCATTCAGTACCTGAACTACATGTGGAAAGCCGCACAGGGAGACTTTGGAGAATCGTTTGTTCGACGACCGCAAAAAGTCGGAGCAATCATCAGACGAACATTCCCGATCTCGTTCCAGCTTGGAGTAATGGCACTCGCCTTCGCCACGGTTGGCGGCATAACCCTCGGAATTCTCGCGGCAGTGAACCAGAATGGGTTCCTGGACTATCTCAGTGTCACGGTTGCCGTGCTTTTCTTCTCCGTTCCGAATTTCGTTCTCGGGTTCTTACTGCTCTTATTTTTCGGGTTTTATTTACCAGGCTGGACGGGAATAGATTTCTTTAATACCGGAGGGTGGGAATCTCCCCGCGACTGGATATTACCGACGATCGCGCTGGGCGCCGGACCGCTCGCGGTCATCGCCCGGTACACCCGATCGAGCATGATCGACGTGATCAGATCCGACTATGTGCGAACAGCCAGGGCGAAAGGTCTGGCGGAACGTAAAGTCATCATCAAACACGTCTTGAAAAACGCATTGATCCCGGTCATCACCTTGCTAGGCCCGCTGCTTGCAGCGCTTGCGACCGGCTCATTCTTCGTAGAGCAGGTCTTTCGAGTGCCTGGCATGGGGAAATTCTTCGTTGAATCGATGCGAGCAAAAGATCAGCCCATGATTATGGCCGTTGTGCTTATCTACGGCATTTTCCTGGCAATTATGAATCTCGTTGTAGACCTGATGTATGGCGTTGTCGATCCCCGGATAAGACTCACAGGCGGAGGAGCGTAAAGTGGCATCTCAAGAATCTGGCGGTCAATCAAGTCAAGTTAGCCAGGCACAACTCCTCGCGGAAGCCGCGGAAGCTGCGCCGACGAGGCAGGCGAGTCTCTGGGGCGATGCCTGGAGGCGGCTCATCCGAAACCGATTAGCCGTCGTCGGAATGGTCATTGCATTGTTCCTGGTATCGATTGCCATACTCGCTCCATTAATCGCGCCATATGATTTTGACGAAGTCGTCTCGCCTGATCTCGTGCTGGCCGAACCATCGTGGTATTTCCCTATGGGTATTGATCAAAACGGGCGAGACGTGTTTAGCAGGATGGTCTATGGCGCACGAGTTTCGCTGCTTGTCGGAGTCGCCGCCCAGATAATCGTTCTGGCAATCGCCCTGCCAATCGGCTCCATAGCCGGATTCTTTGGCGGCAGGATGGACAACTTCATTATGCGCGGCGTCGATGTTGTCTACGCCATCCCGCAGCTTCTGCTTGTTCTATTGATCGTGAACATGAGAGGTCCGGGTATGGCCAATATCTTCATTGCCATTGGCATTACCGGTTGGGTCACCATGGCAAGACTTGTCCGGGGCAACATGCTCTCCCTGCGTGAACAGGAATTTGTTAAGGCCTCCCGCGTTGCCGGCGCAAAGTCCGGCTATATCATCATGCGGCATATGTTGCCGAATACAATGACTCCAATCATCGTTGCGCTGACATTTGGCATTCCGGTCGCAATTTTCATTGAAGCCGCTCTCTCGTTCGTCGGAGTCGGCATCCGGCCACCGCAACCGAGTTGGGGACAAATGGTCGGCTCTGGCCAGGAGTACATGCGCTCGGTGCAGCACCTCATGCTCTTCCCAAGCATCGCTATCGCACTAACTATGCTTGCCTTCACATTCCTTGGTGACGGACTTCGAGATGCCCTTGATGTGCGTCAAAATGACTGAACGTCCGTTTTTCGGGCAACCGCTTGACGGATTAGATCTACCGAAAGGTTTCTGAACCTTGGCAACAAATGTAATTGAAGTCAACGGCCTCAAAACACAGTTCTTCACTCGTGCCGGGATCGTCTACGCCGTTGACGACGTATCCTTTCACATTCGCCAGGGTGAAACACTGGGTATCGTTGGAGAATCGGGGTGCGGCAAGAGTGTCACAGCCACCTCGATCATGCGCCTGATTCCAAGCCCGCCCGGCCGAATCGTTGCTGGAGAAATTCTCCTGGACGATGGAGAAGGTAACGGACCCGTTAACCTCATTGACCTGAATGATTCTGAGATCAGACACATCCGAGGCAATAAGATCGCCATGATCTTCCAGGATCCGATGACATCGTTGAACCCGGTCTACACCGTTGGTGATCAAATGATGGAACCGCTCATGCTCCACCTCAATATGAGCCGGAGGGAAGCAGAAGCGAGAGCTGTTGAACTACTGCAGCGCGTTGGCATTCCCGGAGCGGAAGATCGTTTAGGCGCTTACCCACACCAGTTTTCAGGTGGCATGCGCCAGCGTGTGATGATCGCGATGGCGCTCGGTTGTAACCCCAAACTCCTCATCGCGGACGAACCTACCACAGCGCTGGATGTGACTATCCAGGCACAAATACTGGATCTTATGCTCCAGCTCAATAATGACGTTGGCACGGCGATCATGCTCATCACTCACGATCTCGGCGTCGTTGCAGAAATCTGCGAGCGGGTTGTTGTGATGTATGCGGGCCAGATCGTCGAAGGCGGAAAGGCTGAAGATCTCTTTCACAATCCGCAACATCCTTATACCATCGGACTCCTCAATTCGGTTCCGCAGTTGGGCGAGAATGTCAAGGAAACACTTGTGCCAATCCCTGGATTACCTCCTGATCTGCTGGAGCCGCCTGTAGGCTGCCGATTCCGTCCCCGATGCCGTTTCCGGCAAGAAAAGTGTGAAGAATCTCCTCCGCTCGTCGAAGTTGCGCCAGGACAACTGGCTCGCTGCTGGTTCCCGCAAGGGAAAGGAGCTGCATCCACGGCTGAAGTTGAATCACTGGGTGAGGCTCAGCTTACGGACGAACCGACTCCAGCCGACAACCTGGAAGCCTGATCGTTAGATAAAAATTCGGTAAGGAACAACATTGGCAACATCAGAAACATCAGATACGAAAAATGAAAAGGTCGCCGACCTGCCGGCTGAGGAAGCTGAGGCGACGACATCGTCTTCGAATGGCGCGGACAACATCCTTGAAGTCAAGGGATTGAAAAAACACTTTATTGTCGGCGGCGGCTTTCTGAACAAAAAAGGCGCATTGAACATTCGCGCTGTGGACGATGTGACGTTCGAGGTGCGAAGAGGGGAGACATTCGGACTGGTTGGCGAGTCAGGTTGTGGCAAAACCACCCTGGGTCAGACGATCATCCGGCTCTATCAGCCAACAGCCGGTGAAATAATCTTTGACGGCACCGATATCAGTGGCATGAGTGATAGCAAGATTCGCCCGTATCGTCGCGGTATGCAGATGATATTTCAGGATCCTTCTGCTTCACTTGATCCTCGAATGACCGTTGGCTCGATTATCTCCGAACCGCTAAATATCTTCGGTATTGGCAATAAAGCCGAACGGCAGGACCGTGTGCGGGAGTTACTTAGGGTTGTCGGGCTAAACGCCTATTTCACCAACCGCTACCCTCACGAATTTTCCGGCGGGCAGCGTCAGCGTATCGGTATTGCCCGTTCGCTCGCATTAAATCCATCGCTTGTTATTGCAGACGAGCCAGTCTCGGCACTCGATGTCTCGATTCAGGCGCAAGTGCTGAACCTGCTGAAAGATCTCCAAAAGCAATTTAGTTTGACGTATCTATTCATTGCCCACAACCTGTCGGTGGTCGCGCACATCAGTGACCGGGTCGGAGTAATGTACCTTGGAAAACTCGTTGAAATAGCCGATACCGAAAATATAACTGACCGACCGAAACACCCGTATACCCAGGCGCT
>CAZNYB010000003.1:0-11880 GCA_964577155.1 uncultured Thermomicrobiales bacterium
CTGACCATTCAGAACGAGGATGATGTCGCCTACACCTTTGAGATCGAAGAGCTGGTCACCGGCAAGGTTGTCGGCGCTGCCGGGGATACCGTTGTTGACTTTACCAGCCCGAGCACCGGCGAATATCAAGCCACTATTGCCGGACCAAGCGGCGAGACAGAAGATACGATGACCGTCGAGGTCGAGTAGCGGTTCAAGAAGTGCGGGGAGAGTCGTAAGAATGGGAACAGTGGCCGGAAAGTCAGAAAACAGAAAACCGCGGAAACTGACACCACCTTCTCCTCTATCTGTTCCCTTTCTTCATGCATTCTTTTCACTATCTTCCTGCTCTCTTCACCGCTCCCGGCTTCCCATCCTCGTCATATTGCTCGGTCTGGCGCTGTCACCGCTGGTTACGTTCGGCGCGCTGCAACCATCCACAATACTACGAGACGATCCAGACTGGTGACATTGACGGCGACGGATCTGCTGAGCTACTGGCGCGCAGCGCCGGTCGGCTGGTGGTCCGACGATGATGTCTGGCACCCGTCCCGGATCAAAGATGTCGACGGAGATGGTTATCTGGATGTGGTAGCAACGTTTGAGATCGCCGACCTGCAACTCACGACAGTGGTGTTGAAGGGCAGTTCGAAAACAACCAGATTTACCCTGGCAGCGCCGGTCACGGTTTCGCCAGCCCGGCAGGCAGTTGAAAAACTCAGGTTGTCTGTCAGCGGAAACCGGGTGAGAGTCCTATTCACCGCCATCGGATGCTGACTGCGATGGGGAGTCGAAGGCTGGCTGATCGGTCTCCTGCCGTTCCTCTCCTGCATCAGAGGCCGCTGCCAGTTCCTGGCGACCCTGAATAATGAACCAGACACCGATAGCAGCGACCGCCGCGACGACGGCGGAAATACCCATCGCAAGATTGAAGGCATCGGTGAAGGCCCGGTTGGCTTCGGCAACCAGCGCCGCGCCTTCGACGGGCGGGAGTTGTGCGGCAACCTGCAGGGCGGCTCCGATTGATTCACCGGCCGCAGATCGGGCTGGTTCAGGAAGTTGGTCGATGTTGACAGACGATCGGTAATACGAGGCCGCGATACTGCCGAGGATGCCGATACCGAGCGCGCCGCCGACTTCACGGGTGGTGTCATTGACCGCGGAACCTACCCCGGCTTTCTGCTGTGGGATGGACTCCATAATCGCGTTCGTTCCAGGTATGGCCGATATGCCGATTCCCGCGCCGAAGAGGACGAGAATAACCGCCAGGATGTAGTAGGACGTGTCCGGCGAGATGGTGGCGAGCAGCCCAAAACCGGCCACCAGGAACAGAAATCCAACTGAGACGACAATCCGCATGCCATATTTTTCGGTCAGCGCTGCGCTACGTGGCGAGACCAGAACGATTGCGAAGGCGATCGGCAGCGTAGCGACACCAGCCTGGAGCGCGCTGTAACCCCGCACAAACTGCAGGTACTGGGTGAAGAGAAAGAAAAAGCCGAACATGCCGAAGAAGGCAAAGGTGATCACCCCGACACCAACGCTGAATCGCCGGTTTCTGAAGAACTCAAGCGGCAGCATCGGGTGTGTTGTCCGGTATTCCCAGAGACAGAACAAGGCGAGCACGATGGCTGCGACCACGAAACTGCCTACCACCAGTGGGTCTGTCCAGCCGCGTTCCGGTCCTTCGATAACGCCATAGAGCAGGGTGGAGAAGCCAACGATGGAAAGAATTGCGCCAACCGGGTCCAGCGGTGTCGCGTCTTCATCACGCGATGTCGGCAGGAAGATAAAAATCAGAATCATCAGGACTATGATGATCGGCACGGCATAGAAAAATACCGATGCCCAGCTAAACGACGGAACTATCCACCAGCCGGTCAGTAAGATGCCGGTGATGATCGGACCGAAAGCTCCGCCAGCGCCAGCGAACCCCGCCCAGATCGCGATTGCCCTGGCGCGTTCATCCGGCGGAAAGATGGTCGCGATGAGTGAGAGTGTGGCCGGCATGACGAAGGCCGCCCCGACACCCATGATCACCCGCCCAACGATGATCTGGCTGCTTCCGGAAGCAAAACCGGCCACAAGCGACCCGAACAGGAACAGCGCCAACCCGGCCTGGAGCGCTCCTCTTCGTCCGAAGCGGTCGCCGATAGCCCCGGCAGTCAGCAGCAACCCGGCAAAAACAATTGCATATGAAGTTACGATCCACTGCAACTGGGTGGCGGTGGCGGAAAGATCGCGTTGCAGCGTCGGAATCGCGACATTGAGACTCGACACCGACAGAACAACCAGCACCAGGCTCAAATTCAGGATCGCCAGGAGATACCAGCGTTTTTGGTGAATCGCCGGGTCCTCATAGAGCGCCCTTTGCGTATTCGTTGTCCCGGTCTCAGCCATTGTTGCACTCCTCCAAATTTCGTCACATCCCTCGCTGTAACAGGCTTTCCGCGGTAATTATTTCAATATTCCTCTCCTGCATTCAGCAAATCGACCGTGAAACGCTGATCGTGATACTACCGGCACACATGCATTGGTTGTCCGTACCGGGAACCTTATCGTGAGCACAACCCGTGCTAGACTGGACAGGTCTCGCGAATCAGCCGTGACAGACAACGGCCCTCAAATCAAAGAAAAGGGCGGGTTCCATGAAGAATACGACCATTCGTCGCTTTCATCGGCATGCTGTGAACCGGTTCCGTTCCCGGCTTTCGCGCGGATCAGGCTCTTCGCATTTATCCAGGTATACCGTTCTCCTGACAGCTCTGCTCCTGCTTACTCTCGCGACTGGACCGCTGTTATCTACCGGTGTATTGCAAGCAGCACCAGTGGCCGCCCAGAGCGCTGATTCGACCACTTCAGTCTTCAACACATCGGCCGGTCCGGTCTTCACCCTGCCTGCCTGGTCTAACGGGGCAAGCTGGGACCATCCTGAGCACTATACGACGATTCAGCTGGCTGACATTGACGGTGACGGCGGCGATGAACTCCTCGGGCGTGGCTACGATGGCATGATGGTCTACAAGTGGAACGCGACCCTGGGTCTCTGGAATGAGGTCTCTACCAGCGGTCCCTTCACCAACCCCCAAGGTTGGATATTCCCGTACTATTACTCAACCATACAGACCGCCGACATCGACGGTGATGGTGCTGCAGAACTGCTGGCTCGCAGCGCGTCCGGTGTAGAGACGTACAAGTGGGATCAGTCGCAGTCGAGCTGGACACTGCTCAGAACAGAAAGCCCTGCCTGGTCCGATACAAACGGCTTTGATCATCCTCAGTACTACGAAACCATCCAGACTGCCGATATCGATGGCGACGGCGCTGCCGAACTGCTCGGTCGCGGCGTCGACGGTATGGATACTTACAAGTGGAACGGCAGCGAATGGACATTGCTCAAATCAGCTGATCCAGACTGGTCGGACGCCGGAGGCTGGGATAAAGCTGAGTACTACACCACCATTCAGACAGCCGATATCGACGGAGAAAAAGGCGATGAACTGCTGGCGCGCGGAGCCGGTGGCATGGATACCTACAAGTGGACCGGCAGCGAGTGGAAATTTCTCAAGAGTAGCAGCCCGCCATTTTCGGATGCGGCCGGTTGGAACCACCCGCAATATTACCTGACCATTCAGACGGCCGATATCGACGGCGATGGGGCAGCGGAAATGCTGGCCCGCAGCGGCGGCGGGATGGAAACCTTCAAGTGGAACGGTACCGCCTGGGGGCACCTCAAGAGTGAGGATCCAGAATGGACCGACAAAGGTGGCTGGGATCAGTCCGAATACTACACAACCATTCAGACCGGTGACCTTGACGGTGATGGCACAGCCGAACTACTTGCCCGGGCAGCCGACGGCATGGACACCTACAAGTGGGAGGATGGAAGCTGGGTCAGCCTCGTTGCCAGTTATAGCCCGCAGTTGACAAACGAACACTGGAGCACCGCGGAGAACTACCGCACCATCCAGACCGGCGATGTCGACGGCGACAACCGCGACGATCTGGTCGCCCGCGGCATCTATGGTATCCGCACCTGGTCCTTTGACAAGGTCATCCCTAACAACTGGGACAATCCGGTCGCCTTTGGATTCCCGGCTTTCTCCGACGTTGAGATGGCTGCCTTCGACTTCATCAACGCCTATCTGGACATTGAATCCGGCCAGACGATCCGCGATCAGTACACGACCGACGCCAATACCCTGGACACCTACAAGAACTGCTTGCTGAGCAGCACCAACGATAACCAGTGGGTGGATTGGACCGCGTTGCCGACCGATACCTGTATCCGGTTCGGCAACACAAACCCAATCCAGCCACCGTCGGAACTGACCCTGGCAGCCTGGAACAACGTTTCTGAGCAGATCTTCGATGAGTTGGGACGTGCCCAGTCGGTCTCCGACTACTTCAGCGGCCTTTCGACCCTCTATTCAGGGATCTTCACCGACGACAGCAATATCCTTAGCTCAACCGCCGAAAAGCTCTACGGTGAGGACATGGCTGACAAGCAGGTCGACGCGCTCTTCCAGGAGCTCTTCCTGGCCCCGTTCGCCCTCTCGTCGCTCGGCGGCGATGTCTCAGCGGCTGCCGGTGGTTTCATCGGCGCGTTGATTGGCGCGGGTTTGGACGCAGCCAGTAGCGACAGCTTCCAGGGTACCTGGGCGGATGCCCAGAAGAAGTTCACTGAACTTTCTGAGTCCAACAAATCTTCGATTACAAATGGCCGCGCCTTCGTCGCCAGCGACGCCAGCCTGCTGACCTATGTGGCCCAGCAGAAAGACTCCGGCGCATGGGACCCCTCCGATGCCTGGGTGACGAGATCGACGACCAGCGAAGGCCGGAAACAGTTCGCGCTCTGGATCTTCCAGACCCTGTCACCTTCAATCTGGCAATTCCAGGTGATGTACTACGTGCAGGATGATATGTGCGTCGATGGCAGCTGGCCAGATACGATTCAGTACTACTTCGTCAACAAGAACGACGACCATGACTGTTACCGGGCAGTAGTCACCAACGACTTCTCCCGCAACATCGCGCCGGCCAGCCCGCTGGAGAACATCCTGGATCCGGTCACATCGGCTTGCACGCCGACGCAGGACAATACTGCAACCTGGGAGTACGGTATCTGTACCCTTGGCATCGAGAAATCCGACTTTTTCCTGAACCGCAACGGCTGGAACTTCAAACTGTTCCCGATCTGCGAGAGCATCCAGGGCTGTGACACCTCGTCGACCGCGGTCGCGGCGGATGTCGCGCCGGGTGATCCGGACAACACGATCGACCTCAATCACCAGGGTTCGGTCGATGTCGCCCTGCTCGGCAGCGCCGAGTTTGACGCTACCTCAACAGACCACGCGTCGCTCCAGTTCGCTGGCGCATCGCCGGTCGGTTGGTGGGTCGATCAGGATGACTGGCACCCGACCCGGATCAGGGATGTGAACGATGACGGCTACCTGGACGCCGTAGCGTCGTTCGCCGTTAGCGACCTGCAGCTCACCGGCGGCGAGACGACGGCGTTGCTGACCGGTAGCGCGGAGACGACGAGATTCAGGCTCGAACTGCCGGTCAGGGTGCTACCGGTGCAGTAGATATTAACGGGATGCACCTTAGGTTCTTACTCAGTGCGCATTGCTTGTTACTCGGACAATGATAGGTTGCCAGGTTCCAAAACTGATTGCCGGTCCCTAGACTGAAAGTGTTGGTAATCATGCATCACCGAACAGTTCGCCAAATCCACCACCATGCGCTCGAACGGATGTTAGATGTTCGACTCACCGGGTTGCTCAGCGTGACCGTGCTGCTCATGCTGCTGGGGCCGCTCCTGACCAGCGTGGCAATACGACCAAAACCAGTCGCGGCGCAGGATGGCGGCAGCAGCGAGTCGATCTACGATTCCTCTCTTGGCCCCGTCTTCACCCTGCCGCAGTGGAACGACGGCAGCGGCTGGAATAACGCCGGGTACTACACAACGATTCAGCTTGGTGACATCAACGGCGACGGGGCAGACGAGATGCTGGCGCGTGGCGCTGGCGGCATGATCGTCGAATCCTGGGACACAAAGCTCGGTCTCTGGAAGACGATCGGAACCGAAGGTCCCTTCTCCGATACCGCCGGATGGAATCACCCGCAGTACTATGAGACGATCCAGACCGGCGACATCGATGGTGATGGAGCGGCAGAACTGCTTGGACGTTCATCCGGTGGCATGGACACCTATAAATGGATCTGGGACGAGACAAACCAGACTGGAACCTGGAGTCTGCTGCAGGCTAATGTGCCGGCGTTTTCCAACGAAGAGAGTTGGGACGACGCCAGGTTCTACTCCACGATTCAGACTGCCGACATCGACGGTGACGGAGCTGATGAGCTCCTGGCGCGCAGCGCCGGAGGCATGAACACGTACAAGTGGACGCGGGACGAGACCAATCAGTCCGGGACATGGACCCTCCTGCTGGCCAATGTGCCAGCATTCTCTGACAAAGAGGGTTGGGGCGACCCCAGATTCTACTCCACCATCCAGACCGCCGATATCAACGGCGACGGAGCTGATGAGCTGCTGGCGCGTAGCGCGAGCGGCATGCTCACCTACAAATGGGAAAATTCGACCTGGCGGCTTCTCAAAGCATCGGGAATCTTCACCGATAAAGCCGGCTGGAATGAAGAACAATACTACGCGACGATCCAGACAGGCGACATCGATGGTGACGGGGCAGCCGATCTTCTCTCCCGCTCGTACCATGGCATGATCGGCTATAGCTGGACCGGTGGCGGCTGGAGGTATCTGGGGCAAACGCTGAGTGCCTGGAGCACCCCGGGAGGCTGGAACTATGCGGATCACTACCGGACGATTCAAACCGGCGACATCGATGGCGATGGCGCGGACGAGATCCTGGGCCGGTCTGCTTTCGGTATGGATTCCTACAAGTGGGACGGCAGCAACTGGCAGCTCCTGATCAGCAGCAATCCGCAGCTGACCAACGATCACTGGGGAGGCGCGGAGAGCTACCTCACCATCCAGACCGGCGACATCGACGGCGACAAAGCTGCCGATCTGGTCGCCCGTGGCTTCTACGGCATCCGCACCTGGTCCTACAACAAGGTCTCACCCAACGCCTGGGACAACCCGACTGCCTACGGCTTTCCTGCCTTTACCGGGGTGGAAGCGTACGCATTCGACTTCATCGACGATTATCTGATGATCGAGTCCGGGCAAACAATCCGGGATCAGTACACGACTGACGCCAATACGCTGACCACCTACCAGAATTGTCTGCTGAGCAGTTCCAGTGATAACCAGTGGGAAGACTGGTCAGCGCTGCCAACGGACTCCTGTATCCGGCTTGGCCCGTCCAACCCAATCAGGCCGCCATCCGAACTGACCCTGGCGGCCTGGAACAACATCGCCGAGCAGATCTTCAATGAACTTGGTTCAGCGCAGTCTGTCTCTGACTATTACAGCGGTCTGCTGACCCTCTACAAAGGGATCTTCGCCAACGAGCAAAGCATCCTGACCTCCGTCGCTGAGACGCTCTACGGCGAGGACATGAGTGAACAGAGTGCTAACGCCGTCTTCACGAATCTCTTCCTCGCGCCCTTCGCGCTCTCGTCACTTGGCGGTGATGTCGCCGCGGCCGTCGGCGGGACGCTCTCCGCGCTCATCGGCGCTGGAGTCGAATCGGCCAGCGGCAACTCCTACCAGGGCAAGTGGAGCGAGGCACAGACCAGGTACACCGAGATCTCCGAACAAATCGAGGACACCATCACCAATGGCAGCGCCTTCGTGGCCGGTGACGCCAGCTACCTGATCTACGTCGGGGAGCAGAAGGACTCCGGCAGGTGGGATCCATCGGACGACTGGGTCGTCAGGTCGATTACCAGTGAGGGACGCAAGCAGTTCACTCTCTGGATCTCCCAAACGCTCTCGCCGGTGATCTGGCAATTCCAAATCTGGTATTACGCACAGGATGATCAGTGCAATTCGTCAGGTTTTGATTTCATCCAGTACTACTTCACCAACGACAACGCCAACCATGACTGTATCCGCGAAGTCGTCACCAACGATTTCGACCGCGAAATTGCGCCAGCCGCCCCGTTGCACACGATCTTGGACCCCACCTCCTCGTCCTGTGTGCCGACGCAGGGCAACTCCGCCTGGTGGGAGTACGGCAGTTGCTCGCTTGGCGTTCCCAAGACCGACTTCTTCTTCAACCGCGATGGTTGGCAGTTCAAGTCGTTCCACCTCTGTGAAAGCGTCCAGGGCTGCGATACGTCATCAACAGCGGTGGCAGCGGAGGTCGCGCCGGGTGATCCGGACAATACCATTCACCTGCACCACTCTGGTTCGGTCGATGTCGTCATCTACGGCAGCGCCGATTTCGACGCCAGCTCAACGATTCACAGTTCGCTGGAGTTTGCCGGCGCGTCGCCAGTCGGCTGGTGGGTCGATCAGGATGACTGGCACCCGACCCGGCTCAGAGATGTCAATAATGACGGCTATATCGACGCCGTGGCGTCCTTCGCCATAAGCGACTTGCAGCTCATTGGCGGTGAGACGACCGCGCTACTCACCGGCTACGCAAAGACGACGAGGTTCAAACTCTTTCTTCCTGTGACTGTGCCACCACCGCCAATAGTCTTCTAGGGCGATTCGCAACAATGCTGGCGGCTTCTCAGGGAAAAGACTGACTGAGGCAATACTTCGGTGAACTTCAGACACCGGTGATACTGCTGCTGAAGCAATGTAGGTTCCAGGTCGCCTGGTCAGTACGGTGCTGCATGACGAAACCAGAACAATTGCGAAAGCAATCCGCAACGAACGTCAGCAACCCGGTACCTGGCTGGTTTTCAGGACAACCGCCCCGCTGTATCGCGTTTAACTGCATCGCTGCGCCTTAGCCATGAGACTTGCAGTAGTTCTTACGCACCCTCACTGGAAAGGCGCATTTCCATGACAACACAACCACCGGAGAATGGTCTCCGGCCGAACCGTCGCGATATCTTCCGGGCAACGGCAGGAGTTGTCGCCGCCGGGCTGGTAGGCGGAGCCGTTCTGCAGCACAGTACGGAATCCGCACAGGCAACCGAACCACAGAGCGTGTCGCCGGAAGGGCAGGGCCAGCCGTTCCTTGTGAAATTAGATGGCTCGGCGCAGGGAAAGTTCGAGTTGATCGTCGGCCTGGGCTTCCACTATCAGGTTGGAACGACGGGCTATCGGAACGGCAACTCCGGGGAAACACTGAACCTGCCTGACCATGGCGTGGTCATCGTAACCAAGGCCTGGGATGGATCAACCCCGCAGCTCTTTCAGGCGCTGGTCAATACCGAGCTGCTGAACGAGGTGGTGCTGGAGTTTGGGCGAGTAGACGGCGCCGTATTCCAGCGCATAACCCTGCACCAGGCGCACGTCGTCAGCCTGGAGCAGTACATGCATTTCAATGCCGCCGGTCATACCATCAGTGATGATCCACGCCAGATCGAGGATGTCGCGTTCAGTTTCAATGAGATCATCATTGAGAATCTGGAAAACGGCGTTAGCGCCAGTGATACCGTGAGCTAGCAGCGATTCTCAAAACTACTGACGGTTCAAGGTGTAGCCTTCGTCAAGCTGAGCCCGAAAGCGATCGACCACCACATCAAGGTCAGAACCAGCCGGTGCAGACAGGGTGAGAGTTGCTGAGACCATCGCGGGTTTGGCTTCACTCCGCGCTTCTACATCATTCCAGACCAGCCAGCCGTGATAGACAAGGATCGCCGTCGCGACTACGAGGATACCGAGAATCGTCCCCAGATTTGAGGAGAAGTTGGAGAAATCCTCAACACTCAGCAGGATGGTAAGGAGCCGGTAGACCAGGATCGAGAGATTGACCAGGACCGCGACAACAGCAACCGCCAGAACGGTGTAGAGGTAGATTCGGCGGGTAAGAGCGTTGCGCTCCACCTCTGACTGAGTCGACATCCAGCGGTGAATCTGCCGCCACTGCCAGAGCCAGACCCCAACGCCAACGACGGCAGCCGGCAAAAACTGACTGACCTCTTCCCGCCACGGGTCGTTGAACAGTCCCGCGCTCTGACCATCGCCAAAGGTTGTATCGAGGACGACCCCGATGAGGCTTGCAACGCTGACCGCGCTGAACGCCAACCCGATAGCCGCCATCAGGTAGAGGTAGAGCCGCCTGATCGACGCCTGCAGCCGGTCCTCGGCATAGGCGCCAGCCTCGATGATGATCTGGCGGCGGTGGAACAACCAGACCAACCCGAAGACACCCGCCGTCAGTAGCGGCTGGAAAATATCTTGAAGAATCTCCCGGGAGCTGTTGTCGTCGAGCAGTCCGAAGACATACTCCAGCGGTTGCTGCAACGCGACGATCAGCATGATCAGCGCACCGATGACTCCGACGGAGACCATCAGATACAGATAACCTCGCCGGAGCACCGAGCGTTGTTCTGGCGCAGCCTGCCAGGTAGCGCCGGTCGCCAACCGTCGCGTATACCACCAGTGCGAGCCCCAGATCAGGCTGCCAACAGCGATGCCAGCGATGCTGTCGATCAACAGCTGCTGCCACCATTGATCCTGAGCGAGGTCATCGCCCTGGTAGATGAAGTCGGCTGGCAAGTTCACCAGGTTAATCAGACCAACTATCAGGATGATCGCGCCGAGCAACAACGCCAGGTAGGTATAGAGCCGCACCGGCCAGCTGGCTGGCTGCCGGAGCGGTCCGGCGTTGACGTCCTTTAGCCGGTTCCAGACCTGGAACGCCCAGACAGCACCTAACACAAGCACAGTGGCGATGGGTTCGGCGAGCGCACCAGTGTCGGATACATTGAAGAGGCTATCCAGCGCCCGCCTGATGATGACAATCAACTGGGGAAACCCCAGCACGACGGCGATTGTCAGGAAGACCGCGAAATAGATAGCCCGCAGTAGTGACTGCCGTTCCTTCTCGCCATCTGGTCCCCGCAACGCTCGCCGGGCCATCCACCAGTGCAGCAGCCAGATCGGCAAGGCTACAACGACAATCGCTCCGTAGAGCGCCAGGTCTTCCCGGCGTTGTTCGGATTCGAACGCCGAAACGTCAACACCAGACACCCAATCCGAGGTGATTTCGAAGACAGTCCGGAGAACTTCGGTGAGACCAAACAGGAGAAATGCAAGGCTCAGCCCGGCGATGAGGTAGACATACATACGGCGTATGGAACTCACAATGCCGCCTTTTCAATCCGGAAACCTGCGCGTCGCCGAGCTGCCGTTTTACGTTGGTTGAACCGGGGACCGAAATCCCCGGTGGTACTTCACGGTACTCGTTAGCCGCCGAACTGGTCGAGGAGCTTGAGCGTCTCCTCGCGATGACCGGTCTCGTCGCTGGCCATGTCTTCAAGCCGGACTTTCAGGCCAATATCACCGACCGCATCAGCCTGCTCGATGCGTTCCTTATATCCTGCGATTGCCCGGGTCTCGGCCGCCAGCACTTCTTCGAGCAGCCCCCGGTTTGTGCTTGGGATCTCAACGTTCTCGGGCGTCGTCGTTGGCGTTCCGCCGAGCACGGCAATCTTGTCTGCCAGGAACTGGGCATGCCCTAGTTCATCCGGTATCTCCGCCTGGAAGAATGCCACCAGTTGAGGGCGCTCAAAGCCACCAGCGACCGACGAATAGATCGTATATTGAATGACCGCGCCGAGTTCTGCTGCCAGATCCTGGTTCAATCCATCGATCAGTTGTGCAAGTTGTTCATCCGCCATGATGTTTCCTTTCGTGTTCATTCAAAAACATTTGACATGCAGTTAAAGGATACGGACTGGCTGTCTCTGGACCATGTATACAGGTAGATATAGCCGGTACATTTCCCGATTCTATCTTGCATTTGCCGGATGCCGCCTGTGTCTTTTCGCACAGGCTGTCTTCTG